>CAXBHV010000077.1:0-11857 GCA_963974855.1 uncultured Rhodopirellula sp.
AAAGGTCCCGTACGGTTGCAGACGACAAAACGTCGAGGGAGACGAGCGACGAGGAGTGAGGTGAGATCCAATCCGAAGGCGGTTCGGATGCGACGGTCGTCGCACTCACCCCCTCAGACAGAGGGCTTACTGTTGTTGTCCCCTTAATCGCATCATGATTAAATACAGTCATCACCTTCATCTGCGGAGAAGCGTGAGCTGCAACCACAGGGTAGCGGCTCAGGGAATTACCGAGCACGTCGTCTTTGGGGTGACAGGTACAGTGATATTTCGAGTGAATACTTTAGCAACATGTTTATTTCCAAGAGTCTTATTGCGTGACCTCCGAATCATCCGCCACTGAATCAGCCCCGAACTTCGACCACGCCTTAACGATTGCTAAGAAGGCTCTCCAATTCGTAGGACGATTCCAGACTCCGCCAACTCCTAATGTCTATGAAGTTTGGTATCGATACGCCGAAGGGCGAAGTCCTGAGATCCATCAGCAGCTAAGCTGTGCCGTCGATGAAGCCAAGACGGTATCGACGCAGCAGCTTGAAGCGTTGCATCGACAATTTTGCCAACCTTCCCACGCAGAACTCAGCACCCAGATCAGCACCCAATTAGAAGCAGAGCTTCAGGAATTAGTAGTGGCGATCGATCGTCAGATGTATGCCGGGGAAAAGCTCGGACATTCGATCGACCACGCGAATCGAGATTTGACGGCGGCGAACATCACGCCTGAAAAGATAAAAGCCTGTGTCACCGAAATCATCGCAAGCAATGCGACGATGCAATCTCAGTTGGATTCGATGAAGGCCCAATTGAAACAGTCCCAAGGGCAAATCAATCACCTGCAAAAAGAACTCATTGCGTCACAGCGGTCGACGATGACGGACCCGTTGACCGGAGTCGGCAATCGTCGATGTTTTGACGCACTCATGGAAACTGCAATCCGTAGCCTGGGAACAGACACAAAGGGAAAAGCAGCACTGATCCTGGTCGATCTTGATGGGTTCAAGAAGGTCAATGACAGCCTCGGCCATTCGGTCGGCGACAGCTTGTTGAAATTCATCGCCGCGAAAATTCAGTCTGTCGAAGGCAATGCCACTGTGGCTCGCTACGGAGGCGATGAGTTTGGCGTTTTTTTGCGAGTGGCCTCAGCAAACGAAGCGTTGCAATACGCCGAAACCATCCGAAGTTCACTGGCCACTCATCGCTTTAAACATCAGGCGAGCGGCCAATCGTTGCACCAAATCACGGCTTCGTTCGGTGTTGCGATCTTGCGAAGTAACGACACGCGAAAAAGTTGGTTTGACCGAGCCGACAAACTGCTGTATTGCGCAAAAGATAACGGACGCAATTGCGTCCGTGCCGAACGCCAACTCAATCACGTTGCTTCGGCAACCGAAAACGAGGAATGGTCACCCGGAAGTTAACGTGTGTGACACGGCCCTATTCGATCGCCACTGCCTCGTTCTTCCCTACCTTGTTTTTCTTTGCCTCGTTTTTCGTTGCCTCGACGGACTCATCCACGTCTGGGATCAACACTTCGAGCGCTGCTTCTTTTTCCTGAATCGGCCGTGTTTCGCGAAATCGACAGGCGACGATGGTAGCATTGTCGCTGCCGCCCGCGTCGTTGGCCTCTTGAATCGCCTGGTTGCATGCGTTCTCCAGTGGGCGGTCGCTTGCAATCAGTTCAGCGATTCGTTTGCGGTTGACATATTTGCTTAACCCATCAGTACACAACACAATCGCATCACCAATTTGCAACTGATGAGAAGCAGCATCGGGATGCGGTTCGTCATTTCCCCCCAACATATTCCACAACAAATGCGTCATCGGTTGTTCGCTATCGGAATGAAGTTCATCGGAGTTACGATGTCCCAAGATGGATGAGGACCGGGTGTGGTCTCGGGTCAATTGCTTGATCGCACCACCCCGAAGCAGATAACAGCGGCTATCGCCGACATGAACCAGAAACATTCGTGGCCACGCGATGTAGGCCATTGTCAATGTGGACCCCATCCCTTGCCGGTGAGGAGCCAAAGCCACATCACGCTCAATTAACTGTTGGCAATTCCGCAACCCCGCTTTCAAATGCTTTTGAAAGTCCTCAATTTCGTGGATATCATCATGAAGCAGGTACCAACTAAGCGTGTTCAGTACGTAGTCGACGATTCCGTCCAATGCCAATTGGCTTGCTCGTTCTCCGGATTCGTGTCCTCCCATGCCATCAGCAACCAATAGCAATCGGCCCTGCGTCTCGCCGAACAAACGAGTACGGTGATCTAACGCCAAACTTGTCGAATGGACTCGCATCGACTTGCAAAGATCCGAAATCATAAAGTGATCTTCGTTCGTATCGCGTTTGCGTCCGATATCGGTCGTACCAAAGATCTCCATTTGACCGTGCATTGAGTTGCTCCGTTGGATGAAATAAAAGCGGGTTGTTTCAGAACTGCCGAGATGAAGGAGCGATATCAATAGAAAAAGCGGACTACATCTATTGGGCTTGGCCAAAGCACGCAAAGTCTGTGCCAGACCATCGGGCCTCGGCACGGCAATTGCATTGATATGGCGGAGACCAAACCGAGGGCGTTTCCCACTCGGCAAATTTCGTTAACAGGAGCAAACGCAATGCGTGTCTTAATCGTGGTAGTCATTCTTGCACTGATCATGGTGCTTGTGGGTTGGCTACGCATTAGTTCCCCCGCAGGCAATCCCACGATCCAAGTCGATACCGAAAAAGTAAAAGAGGACACATCGACCCTGGTCGAAAAGTCAAAACAGGCAGTGGACCGAACCGCCGAAAAAGTGGACGCGAGTATCGATCGTGAGCCTGTTGAACAATAGGCCGAGGCAGTCGTCTTCTCGCTTACCAAGATTTATTGCGTTAGCGAGAGGACGGTTAGACCATACGCCGAATATCCGATGCAAATGTGGGGAATACGAAAAGCGTCGATTTAATATCGGTCGCGGTTAGACCAAATTTCATCGCCATCGCAAACAGATTGATCGTTTCTTCGGCGGCGGGCCCGAGCAGATGAGCTCCGAGTATCAAGTCGGTCTCTTTGTCAATAAGAATCTTGTATCCTGCACATCGCTGGCCGGTTTTGCGAACCGATCCCCACGACGAGGTGTCTTCATGATGAACATCTACGTCATGAGATTGACGTGCCTCGGCCTCGGACATCCCTACCGCTGCGATCGAGGGAACCGTGAACGCGACCCGCGGAATGTGACCATACTCGGGTTGTTCGGAAGGTTGTGACGCGAATAGATTCTTCACCACAATTCTGGCTTCTTCATTTGCAGTGGGTGTCAGCTGCGGTTTGCCAGTGTCAGCACAATCGCCTGCTGCGAAAACATGTGGATTACTGACACTTCGCAAAAACGCATCGAGTTTGATTCCCTTGTCCCCGAACTCGACTTCACCAGCTGGCAAATCGAGACCATCGATATTCGGAACGCGGCCCGCACCATGGATCACTAAATCCGTCTGGACGGAGACGGTTTGATCCGCCTTTTTGTATTTCACCACAAACGATTGATCCTCGCGTTGCTCAATCGCGGTCACCTCGGACTGGGTATGAATTTCGATACCATGCTCCGCACAATAATCGCCCAGTTGCGAAACGAGATCCGCGTCAAAGGTCCTTAATATCTGATCCCCCTGTTGCAGAACCGTGACACGTGATCCGTAGCGAGCCACAACACATGCAAATTCCATCGAGATATAACCGCCCCCGATAAATACCACGCGTTCGGGGATTTCGGACAGTTCAAGAAAATCGTCGCTCTGAACCACGTGCGACTCGCCCGGGATGCCGAGAGGACGCGGACGTGCTCCGGCACCAATAAAGATCCGTTCCGACGTGAGCGAGTGCTGTCGGACACGAATCGTGTCGGGGGCAACAAACGAAGCTGTTCCAGAAAAGGTTTCGATTCCCTTTTTGCGGTACGACGCTTCGCTTTTTTCGATTACCGGATCGGTGAAGGTCTTCTTGAATTGAAGCAGTTGCTGCCAATCGATTTTGACTTGCTGATAATCGACCAGCTTGCCCTGTCCGCCGACAACACGATCGATCAAATCTGCCGCGTTGACGTAGACCTTTTTGGGATTACATCCGCGTATGGCACACGTACCGCCAAATTCCCGTTCCTCGATCACAGCCACTCGCTTTCCCTCGGCACGCGATTTCTTGGCGACGGTTGAAGCGGACGGTCCTGTACCGATCACGATTAGATCGAAGTGAGTTTCACTCATGGCAGCTGGATGTCCAATCCATGGTTGAAGCGATTGGTAAAGTTCGCAAGCGCCACGGTCGCAGCCAAGGTGACCAATTGTTTCTCGTCCAAAAACTCTTTCAATTTTGCGACGGTTCCAGGATCAACTTGCGCCGTCTTGGTGAGTTGCTCGGCATAAAACAACACCGTCTTCTCTTGATCGTCGAACGCCTCGCTCGTGGCATAACTGTCGATCTCGTTGATCTGAGTATCTGACGCTCCTGCTTTCTTTGCCGCTTGTTTGTGGTAGTGCGCACAATACTCGCATCCATTAACTTGCGACGACTTGAAGTAGGCGAGCTCGCGAAGTTTGTCAGGCAGATCGTTCTGGATCCCATCATTGATCTGAGTAACTCCGCCGAGCACATCCGGCTGATAAGCCAACGTGTTAAAAATGTTCAGCGACTGACCAAACTTCTTCTCGATCGCCTTCAGGATAGGCTGCGAATCCGCTGGCGCACTGGATTGATCAAGAGGTTTAACGTATGGCATGAGGGGTCCCCAGAAAGTAGCAATTCGAACGAAAGAGTAGCGGGAACACGTCCCGTCTGGTTTGCTACCTAGGGCAATTGATGTGCCAAGGCTAAACGTCGATTTACGTCCCCATTCGGTCGACTACACACCGAATGATTGGTCGATGCGACACCATGCTGAACCACAAACGACCGACGCAATAACAATGCTATCGATTTTGAATGCGTGTTGGGCTCACAACATGGGACAGGCGGCCTAGCGTCAAAACGGCAAATATACCGAAAGCCTCTTGCCTACTTGTTGAGTTGGAATTGGGCAGATGCGATTCGGGATGCTTCCAAGCAACGGAGCCACTCGTCCATCTGTGCTCCCGACTTGGCGGACAATTCCAAAACCTTCATCCCCGGACGCACCGCTTGGATATTTTGGTGAGCCGCCGCAGCATCAAACTCAACCACTTCGGCCAAGTCGGTTTTGGTGATCACGGCAATGTCGGCGGTGTTAAAAATGGTGGGATACTTCAGCGGTTTGTCTTCGCCTTCGGTGGTGGAAAACAGCACCAAGCGAAGATCCTCTCCTAAGTCATAGGTGGCTGGACAAACCAAGTTGCCGACGTTCTCGATAAACAAATAGTCGAGTTCGTCGAGCTGCCAACCTTCGATTGCCTTCTCCACCATTTCTGCTTCTAAATGACAAACCGTGCCGGTGGTGATTTGCCGCACGGGAACTTCGGCTCGTGCGAGGCGTGCGGCATCGTTTTCGGTCGCCAAATCACCAACAAGGGCTGCCACGCGATAATCCCGCTGGCGCATCATGGCCAACGTTCGTTCTAAGAACATGGTTTTGCCCGAACCCGGACTGGAAACCAAACTGACCACAAACACGTGGTTATCGTGAAAGCGTTGTCGCAGCCGCCGCGCCGCAACATCGTTTTGTTTCAGTATTTTGGTGCGGACCTGGACGAGCCTTGTCGAGTGAGCGTCGGACGGATGGCTTGTGGTGCGATCGGTCATTGCGTTAGCTCCAAAGGTTCCAATTCTATCGCGACCACCTCTAATTCGCAGCCTTGTGTGATTTCAGGCGATAGCGTTCCGCACACACTGCAACACAGGCACTGAATGGAATCCGCTAATTGTTCGCACTCGCACTTGGGACAACGAACCATCACCGGCACATCCTCGATCTTCAATTCTGCATTCGCCAGCAGCGTATCCTCGCGAGCGATCTCGAACGCGGACAATAACGCTTCGATCACGACCCCCGACATGCGGCCGATCTTTAGTTGTACGACGATCACACCGGCGTCACCTCGCGAATGTGATTCTTCGCAGGCGATGTCGATGATACTCAATGCGATGGATAGTTCGTGCATGGCGTGTACGTAGTTTCAACACCATTATCGTCCAGGAAAACATTCCCTATTCCGGCAACGAGAGTACGGCATTCAGAAGGTAGCGTGGACGATGCATTCAAGATCCATCCGTTTGATTTCGACGGCGGATCTCCGCAATTTCCTAATTTGGATCCAAAGGCTCAACTTCTTCGAGATGGTAAAAGAAACGATGTCCCGGTTGACGTGACATGCCAGAATCACGTCTGGGATCTTCATCCATCACCAAGGCGAGATGCACCTTGTCTTCAAAATCTTGCTCGATCTCTTCGATGATCGCAATTTTCCCAGACAGGATGATATCGGTTCCGTCGCCCTCTTTCTTGGGCCAAACGCGGACTCGATCGCCTACACGCAAATCGCGACCACAAAAGCTGACGCATTTAGGGTGCGGCCGACCTTCGAGTCGATTCCAATCTTCTTCTTTCATCACATCGTCCTTTCGATAATAGGTGTAATAAAGGTACAGTTTTTTGAATTTTCACTCCATAGACATCTTTGCTGTCCGTGGACTCAATTCATTCGTATAAGACCACGTCAGCAATTTCCTTAATTCGCTCATAACGCAGTCCGCTCGTTTATATCGCTGCAATATTTCGCAAACGTTGTGGTGCAGTTGCACGTCATTAGCAAATCCTCGGCAATTGCTCACCGGCCAACATCGTCACCACGCGTTGGCCACCGATCAGACTTCGCATCACCACCATTCCCGCATGGTCCGCAACCACGTTACCAATCACCGCGGCATCTCGGCCCAACGGATGCTGCTTCATCACCGCCAAAAGTGACAAGCAATCATCGTCAGACACCACCACAATCAATTTGCCCTCATTGGCGACATACATCGGATCCAGCCCGAGCAGCTCACATGCAGAATGCACCTCCGCGCGAACCGGTATCGAAGCTTCGTCCAGTGAAATCCCTACTTTCGATGCCGCCGCCAATTCATTCAGCGTGCTCGAGACACCGCCACGAGTCGGATCACGCATCACGCGAATGGACGGACATGCGTCCAACATCGTTCGTGTTAAATCATTCAGTGGCGCCGTATCGCTTTGCAGGGCGGTTTCGAATTCAATGCCCTCGCGAGTCGACATGATCGTCATCCCATGGTCCCCGATCGTTCCCGAAACAATGATTTGATCCCCCGGCCGAGCGTTGTGAATCGATAATTCACGGTCTGTCCAGTGCAGCCCGATCCCCGTTGTCGTGATAAACACTTCGTCACCTTTGCCCCGGTCGACCACTTTGGTATCGCCGGTGACCAACGTCACCCCCGCTTCATCGCACGCTTGACGCATCGAGACCACGATCCGTCGCAACGATTCGATCGCAAAGCCCTCTTCTAAAATGAAGGCCGCCGATAGGTACAGCGGCGTGGCACCAGCGACCGCTAAATCGTTGACCGTCCCGTGAACCGCCAACTTGCCAATATCACCACCAGGAAAAAACAGCGGTTTGACCACAAACGAATCGGTCGTAAAGGCAATTCGCGTCCCCGATCGTTTATTATCTCGGCATTCGTCTTGCGAGCCAAGCGAGAGCGTTGCGGAATCTTCGAGCGACGAGAGCACATCGTTTCCGAGTTCCGCCAGAAAGACACGCTGGATCAGATCCGCACTTAACTTGCCGCCACTGCCATGTCCTAGAAGCACACGCTCGTGTTGGCTACGAGGTGTCGGGCAGGTCATTCGGTCAAAGTCGGCAACGTGCGTCATGGTTTGTCAATCAGTGGATATCGGAACGCTATCCGGTTCCGTGGGTACATTAGGAGAAACGGGTGACTGGTGGCTTCGCAAAAAGCGCCCGTAGTTGTAGTAGGCCGCACAGGCTCCTTCGGACGAAACCATCGTCGCTCCCAAAGGATGCTCGGGTGTACATTCCTTACCGAACGCTGGACATTCGTGTGGTTTGTGGATGCCTTGCAAAATCAGTCCGCTGATGCATTTGCTCGATTCCGACACTTGCATCTGGCTGACGGCAAAACGCTGTTCGGCGTCAAAGCATTCGTACTCGGCTCGCAACCGATAGCCACTGCGGGGGATCGTGCCGATGCCACGCCATTTGCGATCGGTTACCTCAAACACTTCGTCAATCAGTCCTTGCGCCGCACGGCTTCCCTCGCGCTGGACCGCTCGAGCGTACTGATTGTCGACCCCCACTTTGCCTTGTTCGAGCATCCGCACACAGCGATAGATGCCTTCTAACAAATCGACAGGCTCAAACCCCGTCACCACAATGGGAATTTGATAACGATCGGCCAACGGCTCGTATTCTTCGTAGCCCATCACCGAACAGACATGCCCGGCACCGAGGAAACCTTGAACCCGATTGGTCGGCGACGACAGAATCGTTTCCATCGCCGGTGGCACCAAAACGTGGGACACCAGTACCGCAAAGTTATCGATTCCTCGCTTTTTGGCTTGCCAAACGGCCATCGCGTTAGCGGGCGAGGTCGTTTCAAACCCGACTGCAAAAAAGACGATCGTTTGATCGGGGTTTTGCTCGGCGATCTTCAAGCAGTCCAGCGGCGAATAGATGATTCGCACGTCGCCGCCGCAGGCTTTGATGTCAAACAGATCACGACGACTGCCGGGGACTCGCAACATATCGCCAAACGAACAAAAGATAACGTCGTCGCGTGAAGCGATTTCGAGTGCCTTGTCGATCAATTCCAACGGCGTGACGCAGACGGGACAGCCCGGACCATGAACCAATTCGACTTCTGTCGGCAGCAGTTCATCGATGCCATAGCGAACGATCGTGTGCGTCTGGCCGCCACAAACCTCCATGATTGTCCAGGGCTTGGTGACCACTTCGTTAATCGCCCTCAACAGTTTTTTTGCCGCTGCGGCGTCTCGATATTCCTCCTGGAATTTCACGGCACAACCTCGACGCTTGAGTCAGGTTCACCGGCGTTGAGCTCCTCGAGCTCATCCATGTGTAGCAGAAACTCAAAAACCTTTTCTGCTTCCGCTTCATCGATCACTTGCAAGGCGAAACCGACGTGTACGATGACATACTTGCCGACTTCGACGTCCGGAGTCAGATTCAGACAGACCTGTTTAAAAACGCCGCCAAAGTCAACCTTTCCCATCAAGACATCATGCTCGATAAAAGTTTCGACGACCTTGCCGGGGATACCAAGACACATCCACTCGCTCTTGCTAAAAAAATGTTTAGAAATCTAGCAGTGTCTAACGTATCACTTCGAAGCCAAAATTGCGTGATGTTAAATTCTGTTTTGTTACATTTTCAACGCAATGTTTTCGGTGACGAGAAGGCCGACGATGCATGTGCAGCAACCGCAATTTGACCAAGGCAGATGCCACTATCATTTGCTGGTACACGCTGGTGTGTGAAGACGTCAAGCCCTTGGGCTTGCAACTGCTCGGATACGAGAACGCTTAAGAGAGTGTTCATAAAAACGCCACCGCTCAAAACGATTCGATCAACCGAAACCGAGTTCGCAAGTTGGACACAAGTCTGAACGATCATCGCCGCCAACGTGTTATGAAAACGACGCGCTATCAACGCCTTGTCGACTCTGCCTTTGCAATCAGTAACAACACCGCAGATAAGTGGTCGCGTATCGACCACTTCCGGCGAGACGGTCCGCACATTGATCCGTTCAGTGGAGTTCCATGGGTACGTTTCGTCACATTCAACTTGCAACGCCAACGCTTCGAGCTCGATCGCGGCTTGCCCCTCGAAGTGGACGGTTTGACGGACACCCGCGATTGCTGCGACGGCATCAAACAAGCGGCCAGCGCTGGATGTCCAAGGCGAGCTGAAGCCACTGTCGATCATTTTCTGAACGACTCTAAATGCATTGAGGCTAATGGCTTCGCCTCTTTCGCTCCGCCATGCTTCGGCGTCGCAGTTCGCGATCTTCAAATAACTCAGCGCCACTCGCCATGGTTGCTTGGTCGCTTTGTCGGCACCGGGAAGTCGGACAGGAAGTAAATGAGCAGCGCGCTTTATTGATCGGTACCCCCCGACCAGAAACTCACCTCCCCAAATTGTCTCATCGCTACCAAACCCGCTGCCGTCAAAGACCACCCCAATGACTTCACCATCAATCCCGTGCTCGGCCATACAGCTGGCCAAATGCGAGTGATGATGCTGGACTGCCAATACCAATCTGGACTCTCGCTCAGCACGCTCGATCGCGTACGCGGTCGAAGCGTAATCAGGATGCAAATCATGGACTAGCACGCTCGGTGTAATTCCGAATAACTGCTCGTAGAGTCCAATGTCACGCTGAAAAGAATCCCACGCAGCCAAATCATCCAAATCGCCCATGTGATGACTCAAAAACGCATTCGACCCGCTGGCGAGTGCAAACACGTTCTTGAGCTGCCCTCCAACGGCCAGCATCGGTTGCGGACAATCAAACGGCAGCTTGATCGGCATCGGCGCACATCCTCGCGCGCGACGAATGGGCGATTCGCGGCCTGCGATCACGCGGGTGACGGAGTCGTCACAACGGACACGGATCGGTCGATTGTGAACCAAGAACTGATCCGCGATCCCGTAGAGCCGTTCGGCCGCATCGGCATCCTCATAGGCAATCGGCTCGTCGCTGCGATTACCGCTGGTCATCACTATCGGTTGGTCCCCGACGCTATCCAACAACAATTCATGCAGCGGGCTGTAAGGCAACATCACTCCGAGAAACGCATTGCCAGGAGCAACCGCGTCACTGATTCCCGAAGCTTTACAGATGCCATCTGCATCGTTTCGTTTTCGCAAGCAGACGATCGGCCGCCGCGGCGATTGCAACAGCTGCTGTTCCACTTCGTCGATCACGCACCACTTTGCCGCCTGCCTAGAGTCGCGAACCATGATGGCGAACGGTTTCTGCTCGCGATGTTTCCGGCGGCGAAGTCGGTTCACGACCGCATCCTCACTGGCCAGACAGACCAGATGATACCCCCCGATTCCTTTCAAGGCACCGATCTTGCCTTGCTTGATTGCAGCGACAAAACTCGACAATGGATCCGCCGATTCGAATGGAACCGCGAACTCGTCGAGCAATTGCAGCCGCGGCCCACAATCGGGGCATGCAATCGGTTGGGCGTGGAAACGCCGGTCAAGAGGATTTTCATACTCGGCACGACAGGCCGCGCACATTTCAAAGGCGGCCATCGTCGTATTCACGCGATCGTACGGCGTACGATGGATGATTGTCAGGCGGGGACCACACTGGGTACAGTTCAGAAACGGATAGCGGTAACGCCGGTCCGACGGATCAAAGAGTTCACGCCGGCAATCGGCACACATCGCCACATCAGGCGAAACAAAAACTTCAGTGCTCAGCGCCGATTGACTGTCAACAATCTGAAAGCGGGTGTCGTGACCTACCGGAATCGACTGCGATGCCAACTGGTCAATTCGCGATAGAGCGGGAGCGTTTGACCGCAATCGCTCGGTGAAAAGATCCAGCGCCGTGGCACTTCCCTCGGCTTCGATCTGGACTTCACCCGATCGGTTCTGGACAAAGCCAACGAGTTGCAACTGCGATGCGAGCGAGTAGACAAAGGGACGAAATCCCACACCTTGGACGATACCCGATACGGTGATCGCTCGCCGCTGCATAGGACCCTCGATTGACATCGCCGTATTTGGACCGCCGGAAGAATAGCTGGCGGCATTTTCCGTAGTGGACGAGTTCCGTAGTGGACGAGGCAACGAGTCCTTTTGGGCTCAGTGAAGCTGCAG
>CAXBHV010000078.1:0-11836 GCA_963974855.1 uncultured Rhodopirellula sp.
AAGGCGTGGAGCTCCCCATATTTGACCTCGTCTCCGATCTCCCGCACATTCTCTAGCTCGGCAAGTAACCGCTCGTTCAGGTTCCGAAAATCAGGCTCGCGGTAATAGGGTTCAAAGGTTGCAACCGAAACCGTTTCGTCGAATTCTTCCTGTTCGGACTTCGGTTGGGATTCCACGATCGCAAGGCTTCGCTGAAACATCTGTGCTCGCCAGTTCGGATCGCTCGAGGGCGTGCTGCTGTAACGCACGCCCGCCACCGCGATCATCGGAGTGACAAATGCGATCAACACGAATGCGAGTACCATCCACTGGAACCACACGTCTCGGCGTTGTTCGAGCCAGCGGTTCGTGATCTGCCACGTTGCCAGCAGTAACACCGGGAAGATGAAGATGACCGTGTAAATGTAGTTCGGGTAGAGGCCAAAAAACGGCGCCAGGATGCTGCAGCTGAACGCAGGGTAAAGCGGTGCGGTCAACAGTCCAAGCGTCGCCCGCGGAGTGACCGTCGCGGCGAGTTGGCCAAAGGCAAATGACGCTAACATGATGGCCGCCATGGTCGCTCCGCCGCTCATCCATACGCTGACACCCGCGAGCAACAAACAACACACCAACGGCGGCCCAATCCGCGTTCCCCAAATCATACTGGGATGAATGCCATGATCCGCAAAATAGACGGACCGGCTTCTCACCGTGTCACCATAGAACACAAGAGCGCCCAGCCAAGATGAAATCACACCCAACGCAACTAGCACCAATACGTGAGTGGCTTCGTCTTGGCGTTGCGGACTCGCGTACCAGGCCAATAGCACAAGGAACCCGACCAGTGTCAACATCCCCGCGAACCACTTGGTTTGCTCGATTTGTTGCCATAATAACGCGTGAACGGGACTAGGTCGTTTGGCTACCTGCTCAATCGGTGGTTGATAAGGACGAACGATCTCGCTGGAGGCCAGCAGTGGCGTTCGTTCCACCGAGACGAGTCGTCGACGTCCCAGCCACCGCTGAACGCACCACAGCACAAAGAGGTAACCGATAGCGAAGATCGACGACTTCCGAATTTCGCTTGCGCTGACACTGTCTAGCGAGCCATAGGCGTCGAAGTGGCCAAACAGGATCGTCTGCACAACCCCGACGGCAAACCACGACGCCAGCAAAATTACGGGGACCAACAGGATCAATCCGCCCATCGGCGAACGGACGAGGTACGCCGTGATGAATCCACAGATCAGCAACAACACACTGAAAAATAGCAATCTGGCAACCCCGATCGGATGAATCACGTCATCCATCATCGGCGATGAATCATCGTTGATCATTAAAATACCGATCGTCACAACCAGCGACGCAATCGCCCAGATGGCAAGTAAGGCGACAAGTCCAACGACAAACTTGACGTCAACGATTCGTTGCCAACGAATTGGCAATGTTCGCAGCCACAGGAATGTTCTCGATTCTTCTTCGTTGCCGACCAGCATCGCAGGAGCGCCCAACGCCATTAAATTTGGCATCAGGATCCAGACGAGAAGATAGGGATCAATGTCGAGTTGTACGTCATTGAAAACGAATTGCCCCACCGTGATAAACAGTTGGAATAGTAGAATCCCGACGACGACCGCAATGAAAAGCGGGCGAAGCGTGATCAGGTCTTTCCAAAGCAATTGTTTCATCGTCGTACTTTTACGCGAGTGATTCTTGAACAACAATTCAGCGACACACGGAGGTTTTTCAGTCCATGGAGATCCGATCAGACTTGCACATTCATTTTTTCATCACGAATCGTACGGCGTTCGCTACGGCCACACACCGCGATGAAAATCTCTTCCAGAGATGCTTGGCTTGCCGATAAATTCTTGACTCCTGAAGCTTCGCCATAACGTGATTGCCAATCTTCGGCCAAATCCTTCACGATCCAGCGAACTTGGCGACCGCTGCGTGACTCGGAAAGCACTTGCCCCTCGGGGGATTCCACCGTTGCGATCGCATCGTCCAGCGTCGCGACGACGATCGAGGTTGACTGTCGCAAAACGTCCAACGGTTGAACGAGTTTCAACTCGCCTTGATGCAAAATTGCGATCCAATCGGCAACACGCTCGACTTCGCTAATCTGGTGACTGCTCAGCAGCACGGTGCGTCCCAACGCGGCGCGGTCCACCATCGATTCCAGAAATTGACGTCGTACCATTGGATCAAGCCCGCTGGTGGGCTCGTCCAAAATCAGTAGCGAGGGATCGTGAGCGATCGCCAACGCCAGTGCGACTTTCGCCCGTTGTCCCTTGCTCAGACTTTTTAAACGAACGCCATCGGGGACGTCGAATTCGGCAATTAATTCGCGATAACGCTCGAGAAAACCCTCGGGATAAAACGCAGACGTAAACCAACCAATTTCACCTGATGACATCCATTCATAAAGTGCGGGGGCGTCCGAAACGTAGCCGATCGATTTGCGAATCTCCAACCCGGATGCGTCACAGGGATGCCCAAGCACGCTGGCTGCACCAAAATCTGGCTTTAGAAAGCCGGTCAGAATCCGAATCATCGTCGTTTTGCCTGCCCCGTTTTCGCCGAGTAGTGCGAACACGACTCCCGAGGGGACTTCTAAGTTGACGTTATCAAGCGCCATCGTGTTGCCGTAGCGTTTACAGATATGACGAAGCGAAATTACGGATTGCATATGCGTGGGTCCTAGGACAAGGCTTTTGTGGGACGGTAATGCAGGGGCACGGCGTTAAACCGATTGCACATCAATCGCATGATTCGTCTCCCGCATTGATCGGCGAACCGAGTTTGGCTTGTTTGGCGAGCTCCGCTTCAAAGAGTTCTCGCAGCTCGTCCGTGCTCATTCCGCCGGCAATGGCGTCCGCAAGCGCACGGCGGACTCCATCGGCAACCAGCGAGTTGCGGGCTTTGGTACAGCGAGCCAATGCGTCGCGGCGAACCACCATCCCACGGCCGCGAAGCGGTTCGAGTACGCGATCGTTTTGTAGTTCCTGGTAAGCGCGGGCGATCGTGTTGGAATTGATCGCTAAATCGGCTGCCAGTTGACGCACGCTCGGCAGCATCTGGCCGCCCGACAACACGCCATCGGCAACCGCCAATTTGACTTGACGAACAATCTGCTCGTAAATCGGGATGTCACCGCTCGTTTCGATCGAAAAGAACATGGCCGCCTCGGGGTACGCCAACAACGTGATGAATTAACACGACGAGTGAGCGTGACGCAGAAAATGGTGTGTGCTGGTGTTATGGTACACCGTTCGTCGGTGTCGGTCAATTGATGTTCTCCATCTCCGACGGGACGGCGGATCGGAAAATGGTCGCCTTGGTTTCACAAACCACCCGTTGTAGCGGTTTTAATTGGGGGGCAATGTGCGATGCGGTGTAGAATATAGGGTTAATGCTTGCGAATGCCGTGTCCCGTACCTACCATGCTTAAGTAGAGGCCTCTGTCTAAAAACGGGCCATTTGTTTGTGCTCGGTATTTTTGGGCTTGGACAATGACTCGGTGGTTCCCGTTTGTCATAATGGGGGGTAGGCCGAGTGACTTAAAAGTATTGTCTGCAATTGATTTCTCATTCGTTTTGGTATCACGCTAGTGAGTCTTTCTGAGGTTGACCGCCAGTTTCTGCAAAGATGTCTTGAGCGTGCTCCGCGCGCCTGGCAGAACTTTGTCGATCGGTTTTTGGGTTTGGTGGTCCACGTGGCAAACCACACCGCCGAATCGCGTGGTATTGCGCTGGATCAATCGACTCGCGATGATTTGGTTGCCGAAGTTTTTCTCGCGTTGATTGCCAATGATTTTGGCGTATTGCGTCGCTTCCGCCGCAATTGTTCGTTGGCAACTTATTTGACGGTCGTGTCTCGCCGCGTGATCGCTCGCCGTTTGGCAGCGTCGCAAATGGGCCTGCAAACCGCTAGCCAGCTCGACACTGTCAATCTTGATGCCGCCAGGGATAACGGGCAGCAATCACGGATCGAAAACCGTGAAGAGGTCCAGCAGTTGATGTTGAGACTTGATCCGCAAGAAGCCAACGTGGTACGGATGTACCATCTCGAAGGCAAGAGTTACCAGGAAATTAGCCAGAGCGTCGGCATGGCCGAAAACAGCATCGGCCCCGTACTCAGCCGAGCGCGTTCGAAAATGCGCGGCGAAGCTTCGTAGCTCGCCACGGCAACCGCAACGCAGCATTTTGACGGGTGGTTTTTGTAGCGTTGCGGCGCAAGCTGCTCGGTTGAATTCGAGCATTTCACTTGCTGCAACCAGACGGCTCTCGCCGTGCTGCTACTGTGAAGGGGCTTTGAGCCCATGGCCGCAAGCGGTTTCAAATCGCAGAAACCCGAGACGAAGACGTTTCCGCTCGCGTTGTCCGCTTTATTCGCGAACGGGTTCGATCGTTGCGGACATGCTGCCTTTGCAACGTGCGATGAGTTCATCTTTACCAAACGCATGAATTTGGTCCCGCTTTAACTCCGCGTGTTCAAGCGTCGTGGTCAAGCAGATCGCTTTGCCGCTGTTGTCGACTTCCTTGGCAATTTGGAAGCCGGTTTCGATCGGAAGACGAAAAATACTCTTCATCATCAGCACGACGTATTCGTAGCTGTGGTCAGTATCGTCCCACAGCACAACGCTGTAACGGGGTTGCTTCTTTGCTTTGGGTTTCGTGCGACGGTCGACTTGGGGTTTGGCCACTTCGGGTTCGGCCACCATTGTTTGATGATCTGCCATTGCTGATCATGCTCCTTGCAACATTTGATGGTAGTTGACTGATATTCCAGTGAATCGTGTTCTACAAAGTTGAGTTCTGAAAACTTGGCGTTTATTGGCACTGATTTTCATCGCTGCCTCGCCTCCTTTTCATTTTTGTGTCGCTTTGACCGCGCGGCAATCCTGTGACGGTTCCTATCGGCGTGCGAAGTGCCCGCAATCGTGCATCGCAAACCGCGCCGATTTCACAGTGCTGGTTCGACAGGGTCGAAAGGCTGCCCCCCGAAATGGAGGTTTGCCCCGCACTGCTATGGTAGTCTCCGTAAGTCATAAAACGTAGGATTACCTCACGTTTTCGTTCTCAGCGACGAAGCTATATTGTAGCGCCGTCCCGCATCGGTCGGCAGTCCTGATTATCACGTTTTTGAGCCTCTTGCGGCAATTTTCGGTCGTGCGGTGGCAAGCTTTAACGACACTTCCGTGTTTTCCCTCGTTCAAAATCCCCCAGTCCGATTTAATGAACTTACCCGACTTGTTGGACACTCTGTCTAAAAATTCCGATCGCCATTTGGACGATTTAGTCGAGTGGCTAAAAATTCCTAGTATTAGCAGCGACACTTCCCATCGCCCTCAGACCGCAGCGGCGGCTGATTGGGTGGCTGCCAAGCTACAGCAGGCGGGGTTGGAAACCGAATTGGTGCCCACCGAGGGGCATCCGATGGTGATCGCCCAAACGCCTGCTGTGCCCGGAGCCCCAGTCGCACTGGTCTACGGCCACTACGATGTTCAGCCCGTCGAGCCGCTAGACGAGTGGCAGTCTCCCCCTTTTGAGCCCGCCATTCGCAACGGCAATCTCTATGCGCGCGGAGCCACCGACGACAAAGGCCAAGTGCTGACTCACGTCCAAAGCGTTTGCGATTGGTTGGCGACCGGAGAACCGTTGCCGCTGCAAATCAAATTTCTGATCGAAGGCGAAGAAGAGGTCGGCAGCGAGAACCTGGAGCGGATGCTGCCGAGTCTCCGCGACCGATTGGCTTGTGATTGCGTCGTGATCAGCGACAGTGGCCAGTACGCCGAAGGCCAGCCCGCGATCACCTACGGATTGCGTGGAATCGCGACCTATGAATTAGAGGTCAAGGGACCGAGCCAAGATTTGCACAGCGGTTCATTTGGCGGAGCGGTCATGAATCCGGCGATCGCGCTGTGCCATCTGCTCTCGTCGATGGTCGATGCGGAAGGCCGCATCCAAATCGAGGGCTTTTATGACGATGTGATCGAACTGATCCAAACCGAGCGGGACGCCTGGGCAAAATTGCCTCAGTCGGATGAGGAATTTGCCAAAGGCGTGGGCGTTAGCGAGCTGTTTGGCGAAAAGGAGTTCACCACCGACGAGCGACGATGGGCTCGACCAACGTTTGATATCAATGGTTTGCGAAGCGGCCATCAAGGCGAAGGCGTCAAGACGATCATCCCCGCTACGGCCTTAGCCAAATTCAGTTTCCGTTTGGTCGCCAACCAAGACCCCACCAAGTTGACCTCGGCAATCGAACGTCATTTGCAGCAGCACGCACCCGTCGGAATTCGATACACACTGAAACCTGATCACGGTGCCCCCGGCATGTTGGCTGATCCCGAAAGTCGTTTTGCAGTTGCCGCGTCCCAAGCGATTGAATCGGCCTTCGGAGTTGCTCCGGTGATGATTCGCGAAGGCGGCTCGATTCCTATCGTGACTCGTTTTCAAGATGTGCTGGGATGTGATTGTCTGTTATTGGGATGGGGATTGTCCGACGACAATGCACATAGCCCCAATGAAAAATTTAAGATCCAAGATTACCACCGTGGCATTGCGGCGTCGGCGATCCTTTGGGATGAACTCGGAAAACTAAGCGAAAGCAAATAGAGACTATGCTCGATCGAAAATTTATCATTCAAAATGCTCAAGCGGTCAGCGACAATTGCAAGCGTCGCGGGGTCGAATGTGACATTGAAAAACTTGTCCAGCTCGATGAACGTCGACTTGTTACGTTGCAAAATGCCCAGGACTTGAATCGACAAGCCAATGAGGTCAGTAAAGGCATCGGCGGTGCGAAGGATGCCGATGAGCGTCAACAGATGATCGAAAAAGGGCGTCAACTTCGCGATCAGAAAGATGCGGCCCAACGCGAGCACGACGAATTGGAACAGCAGATCAGCGAGATCCAGGCCCAGATTCCTAACCTCACTCACCCCGACGCTCCTACCGGCGGCGAGGAAGATGCGAACGAATTGTCGTTTGGCAAAACCGCGAAGCCTAAGTTTGATTTCAAAGCACTCGACCATCTCGAACTGGGCGAGAAACATGACCTGTTCGATTTTGAATCGGGCGCGCGGGTAGCCGGTGCTGGTTTCTACTTTTTGCGAAACGCTGCCGTGCGGCTCGATTTAGCTCTACAGCAGTTCGCTGTTTCGTTTTTGTCTGAGCGTGGTTTTACGCCTGTGACCACTCCCGACTTGGCGCTGACCAGCGTGTTGCAGGGTACTGGGTTCAATCCTCGAGGACCAGAAACCCAAATATACAGCATCGAAAATACCGAGTTAAATCTTGTCGCGACCGCCGAGATTCCGCTGGGCGGAATGATGTCCGGACAAACGCTCGATTTCGAGAAATTGCCGATTCGCTTGTGTGGTTTGAGCCACTGTTTCCGCACCGAAGCGGGAGCTGCCGGACGCGCATCCAAAGGGTTGTACCGCGTTCACCAATTCAGCAAAGTCGAGATGTTTGCGTTTAGTTCGCCCGATCAAAGCGACGTGCTGCACGAAGAGATGCGGTCGTTGGAATGCGAGATTTTTGATCAACTCGAGGTTCCTTACCGCGTCATCGACACCGCCAGCGGCGATCTCGGTGGACCGGCCTATCGAAAGTACGACCTCGAAGCCTGGATGCCCGGACGTGGTGAGGCAGGCGAATGGGGGGAAGTCACCAGTACTAGCAATTGCACCGACTATCAAGCACGACGATTGAACGTTCGCTTCAAACGAGCCGGACAAAAAGGGACGGAGTTCGTTCACACTCTGAATGGGACCGCAGTGGCGACCGGACGAGCAATGATTGCAATGATCGAGAATCACCAGCGGGCCGACGGCTCGATTTCGATTCCCAAAGTGCTGCAACCTTGGATGGGAACGGACGTGATTGGGTAGTGCCGCACGGCCCCCCGAATTCTCGTTGCTTTACTTCTGATTGGCATTGACACCCCGTTCGCTCAGTTCTTAGGTTCCCAATGGAATGAGAAACGGGTTCGATATTGAGCGAATTTAGCCATTTTTGGCGATTTGCTTGATCGACCTATGTCAAGTTGTCCGATTGAGCGAAAGGATGTCGTTCGTTCGGATTCTAGTGGTTCAAGGTAGGCAGGGATGCTTTCAAAACTTGCAAATAACCGTCGCGCCCTCGTGGCCGCTTGTGTGACAGCTTCGTGTCTCTCGCTGGGATGTCGTTCCAGCATGCGACCGTTCAGCTTGTTTGCACGGCGAAGCGAGCCATCGGCCGAAGCTCTGGCAGGCACCGGGCCATCGAAAACCTATCCGGCGCCACCGAGTGCTGGGGCAACGCCCGAAGCCATCGCGTCCGTCGCTGGTGGCACCGCGCAACCCAAAAGCAACCTGGGCGGCAGTAGCCCCAGTCAATTCGCTAGTAGTGCTCCCAAGACGCCATCATTTGGCGCAGGAGATGTCTCCTCTGGCTTTGCGACTCCGGCCTCGGTGAATATGTCAGCGGCACAGGCTAACGGATTCCCCGGAGCTCCGCAAACGGCATCGTACGCCAATACTGGAACTTCGAACACAACAACCTCTGGATATCAATTCGGCAAGAAGTCTTTCACGGCGAAGACGCCCGAGTCCGTTGCAACAACCACACCATCGATCTCCACACCATCGACATCGTTGCCCGCGGGGCAACAAGCTCCGTCGAGCTACGCCACCCCGTCGTCGGCGTTTGCACCACCATCTGTGGCAGCATCAGGCAACACATCGGTTGGCACTTCAGCGAACACCTCATCCAGTGCAGGGCCGGCCAGCGGTGGATTTACGCTTCCTAGCGATTTCTCCAATAGCGTTTCCAAGGCAGCGACTTCGGCCACCGATGCTATCGGCTCTTGGACGCCCCCTGCCTTAGGTGCCCCAACCACGGCCAGCACACCGGCGGTGCCTAGCACCACTTCGGTAGCAGAAACAAAAACAGCGGCTGCGATTAGCAGCACTTCGGAAACTCCGGCCAGCAGTTCATTGCCAGCCAGCGGTAGCGGTTATATGCCAGGCAGCACGGGAGGCTCGTCGGCCTACCCCGCCAGCAAATATCCCACCAGCACCTCGGGTTCGTTCTACCGTTAGTAGATCAATGTGGGATAGGCTTCCAGCCTGTCTAGATTGCGACGACAGGCTGAAAGCCTGTCCCAAAAACGTCACGATCAACGGTGTTCCGGAGGCGTCGATTTTATAGGTGACGCATTTGGTTGTAGCGGAAGTCGTCAAGACTTTCGTTTTCGGGGATGACCGAAACTCTCACGCGAGTTCCGCGACCTCAGTAATCGGCTTCAACGTCCGGTGACACTGCTACCAGCACACATCTTTGGCGTTAAAGATCGGGCCTTCGACACAGGTCCGTTTGTAGTCCCAAGGATCGGGACCTTCTTGGCGAATTTTTGCCACGCATGAGAAGCAAACGCCGATGCCACACGCCATTGGTGTTTCCATCGACACGTCGCAGTCGACGTTGGCGTCGGCGCAAACGCCTGCCACCTTTTCCATCATGATTTCGGGGCCACAAGTGACGACGCGAATCTTTTCGTCCTTCGGCAGTTCAGCAAGTCGTGCTGCCAAAACATCGGGAACCAATTGACGCAGCCCTTCGGAACCGTCATCGGTGCACAGCGTGACTTGGAAATCGGCGGCGCGAAAATCGTCAACGCCCGCCAGTAGTGCTTTGGAGCGTGCTCCGTAGATCAGTTCCACATTCTTGCTCCAGCCGTTCTCACGCGGCGGGCTGCCAAACGTTTGCGATCCCATTGCTTCGCGGCCAAGCGTCAACATCGGGGTTTGCCCGATGCCGCCCACGGCCATGATCAAGCGATCGCATGCGGTGGTGGAAAAACCGTTGCCCAGTGGCCCCCAGATCGTGACTGCTGTACCAAGCGGCGAACTCGCCAACGCCTCGGTCATCACGCCTTTGCGAAGATAAACCAAGTCGATGTATGTCGGCGTTCCGGCCGAATCAGGCGTCACGTTATAGACGGCCAAGGCGCGACCGATCAGCGGAGCATCGGTGCCGGCGAGCCGGATCATCACAAATTGACCAGGCACGACGGTGGACGCGATCACAGGTGCGGCGATACGTAACCGATACGTCTTTTCACCAACGATCTCGTTTTGCTCAATCACCGAGTGGACTTGAGACATCTTGTCGGCGTAGTACTTTGCGTGCAACTTGGTGTGTGGCAACTTCGACATGGAACCTACGGTCTTCGTTTCTTTTTCACGTTACGATTACGGGACACTGGAGCCCCTGATTTTCCTGCACCGCGAGCCGGTTTTTTCGTTGTGCGACTTGAGCTGGTCGGTCCACTGCCGCTGCGTTTTGTACCGCCACGTGCTGAGGTTCGGCCCGTCGGTTTGGCTCGCTTGGTTGACGCTTTTTTGCGTTTTACCGGCTTCGTTTCCGACTCTTCTCCGCCGATGATCACACCCGATTTCGGTGGCGACTCGTAGCTCGGCGATCGCTCGATGCGGACGCCTCGCTTCTTAGTGGCGCCGGATCGTGGTTCAGGCCGTGATCCAGTGCTGCGCCTTGATCCAACCGGTTTTGCGCCCGATGTCTTGGAACCAGTCGCCTTTCCTGAATCCGCGCGATACTTTTCGGTCTTGTTCTTGGCAATGGCGGTTTTGGATCGAGGCCGTGCCCCTTCCTTGGCACCGAGCTTGATCGATTCTTCGGCGGCGTTTCGCAACTTCTTGACTTCGTCACGGCCGAGCACGCGATAGGCACCTGCTGGGACCTCACCTAATCGAAGCGGCCCCACTGCGATCCGGCGAAGCTGTTGGACTTTGTGCCCAAGTCGGGCAAAGATACGGCGGATTTCGCGGTTCTTGCCTTCGCGAAGCGTCACTTCCAACTCAGTTGCTTTGCCCTTCGCCTTGATGATCTTGGCACCTTCGACTCGCACAAAACCTTCGGCGATGTAGATTCCCTTCTCCATCTGCTTCATCGCTTTGACGTCCACCTTGCCGGCGACCACCACGCGATAGACTTTTTTGATTTGATACTTCGGATGAGCCAGCTTTTGAGCCAATTCGCCATCGTTGGTTAGCAGGATCAACCCTTCGCTGCTGCGGTCCAAACGTCCTACCGGGAACACCCGTTCGGTCGGTGGCACCATGTCGATCACGCGCGGGCGACCCTGCGGATCCGAATTCGTCGTGACCACGCCGACTGGTTTGTTGACTGCGTAATAGACGAGTTTCTGAGCACGCAGCGCAGTGCCGTCGACATAAACCTTGGCCTCTTTGGGATCAAAGCAGCTGCCCAATTGGTCGACGATCTTACCGTTGACCTCGACGCGTCCTTCGATGATCAATTCTTCGCACTGACGTCGACTGCCAAAACCGGCTGCGGCCAGCAGTTTTTGCAAACGAATTTCAGCTCCCTTTTCAGGCAATGCGTCATCGCTGGATGAGCGGCGGGGGGGCTTGGATTTTTTGGAGCTTGGGCGTGGCATTCGTGTTCTCGGACCGTCGACGGGAAATGGGACGGGGCGGAAAAAAAGTGTCACGTCGTCAAGCGTGCGATCAAGCTCCGAAATTAAGCTTCGTAGAGTGCTTGGCCGTTGAAGCAGGACACTTGTTTCTCGCCTCGTCCCTATCGACAAAAGGTACCAGAACAAAGCCCCGCTGTGACGGAGGGGATTTTTGAATCGCCAAAGAAGTTTGGGGAAAGTAGGCAAAAGGAGCTCGAGCGGGTTGCCCTTGGGGGGGCCGCGCCCTTTCCTGTGCTCAAAATCGATTGATGACCCTGCTTTGCCTTCCGATTTTCACGACCGATTCCGCCGTTAGCGACCCAGCCATGGCATCGCATCGGGAATCAAGCGGTTGCGAACCGGC
>CAXBHV010000079.1:0-11739 GCA_963974855.1 uncultured Rhodopirellula sp.
GGACCGTGTCGGTGTTTCGACAAGCGGTTCCTTGGGAGAGCGAAGGGATGCAGCGAAGTCGCCCTCGTACTGAACAATGCAATTCTGAACAACGCAATTTCAGCAAAGTAATTTGTGCAACGCAATTACTTCATCATAAATCACACACGGAGCACCAGTCATGCTACGCCGCCAACTCGAATTCTTATCGAACTTTCATGTCGTCGCAGGGAATGAGCGTTCTCAGGCGGCGGTGATGGTGCTGGCTAAAGGTGATTCCACAGGCGGCACTGAAAATCGTCATGAAAACAGCGATCAATGGCTCTATGTGGTTTCTGGCGAAGGAGAGGCAGTGGTTCAAGGGGAACGCTACCCGTTGAAATCGGGGACACTGTTGCTGATCGAGCAGAATGAAACACACGAGATCATTAATCTGGGCGACGGCCCGCTAAAGACCGTCAATTTTTACGTGCCCCCGGCCTATCATGGCCGAGAAGGATCGCCGCCGTCGCACGACTGAGTGCAATATAGCGCCGCTGGGCACGCTGTCGCTCCGTCTCTAACTCTTCCGCTCAGCCGGTACCCTGGCATGGTATTTGCCATCTTGCTTGTTTCATCGGGCATCCCCTCGTGGATAGGCCATTGAGTGTGAACACCCCGTTCCGTTTTGCGTGGTCTGACGTAGTGGATGCAATCCTCTAATCTTCAAACCCCAACGATAACCAGTCTGAACGATGAGCGACCAATCTGAACACGGAATGATGGGATCCCGCGGCGTCTCGCGTCCGATGGCCGAAATGGCAATGAAAAAGGGGCAGCACGCCGGTGACGATCCGAAAGAGGATCACGGAGACGACAAGGGCGGCGATCACAGCAGTGATCACGGGGCGGGGCATGAAATGAGTCACGATGATCGCCTGTCGATGCTGAAAATGCACCACAAGCAAACGTTGTGGGTTTATTGGACGCTACCGATGTTGGGGATCTGGTTGATCTTGGCACCCTTTAACTTTGGTTACCTCAACGAAGCTTTGTGGGTGGACCCCAGCGGTGGGCGGGGGCCATGGTTTGCCGAGGAATCCACGGCAGAGCTTCGCCAGCTGCGGGCGTGGTTGATGACCGTAAGCGACGTGATCTCGGGGTTGTTGTTAGTGGTCTTGGGATGGCGTTCGCTAAAGCCGAATCGTCCCTACAGTTTATGGGCTTGTTGTTTCGTCGGTGTTTGGTTGACGTTCGCTCCGATTCTATTTTGGGCGCCTACCGCAGCATCCTATGTCAATGATTCGTTTGTCGGCATTCTGGTGATGGCGTTGACGATCCTAATCCCAGGCATGCCCAATATGATTATGTACATGCAGCACGGGCCGGCGACGCCGCCCGGTTGGAGCTACAACCCGTCGAGTTGGCCGCAGCGCTGGGCGATGATCGCCGCTGGTTTTGTTGGCTTTGTTGTCTCGCGTTATCTGGCGATGTTCCAGCTTGGTTACATCGACTTTGTTTGGGACCCCTTCTTCGGATTTGAAAGTGGGACCAAAAAAGTACTCAATTCCAAGATGTCTCACATGTGGCCGATCTCCGACGGTGGGCTCGGCGTAGCGTCGTATACCTTTGAATTTATGATGGGATACATGGGAAGTCCCTCGCGTTGGCGAACGATGCCATGGATGGTCGCCTTCTTTGGCATCTTAGTTATCCCGCTGGGACTGACGCACATCGTCCTCGTGATTTCACAACCGGTGCTCGTACACCACTGGTGTGCGATGTGTTTGTTGGCGGCCTTGGTGATGTTGCCGATGATCCCATTGGAAGTGGATGAAGTGGTCGCGATGTTCCAGCATGTTCGCCAAGCTAAACAGCGTGGCGATCGCGGTGGATCGCTGTGGGCGATCTTTTGGAAAGGCGGGAAGGCAGACGGATGTACCGAAGACGAACGATCCCCTGAGCTAATCGAGATGCCAGAGAAACCGTGGCAGGTGTTCAAAGCGTCGATTTGGGGGATGAGTTTTCCTTGGACATTGGTGGTTTGTACCGCACTGGGGGTCGGGATCATGGCCGCCCCCACTTGGTTTGGAATCGATATCAAAACAACCGTAGCCGATATTGGGCATCTTGGTGGCGCGTTGATCGTGACCATTTCAGTGATCGCGATGGGTGAAGTCATCCGCATTTCACGCTACCTAAATACGTTGTTGGCGGTTGCGGTCGCGGTTGGTCCTTGGTTGGTTGACTCGGCTAACTCGGCGTTTGCAATCACCAGCAGCGTGCTCGGGATCCTCGTGCTGATCTTTACGATTCCGCGGGGCAAGATCACAGAATCCTATGGAACATGGGACCGCTTCGTTCGTTAACGATCGATCGATCCGCATTTTCTTTTATTTCGTAAACACAGCCACGTTGCGGGGCGCATGACTGTGTTGTTTGAACCAAGCCCCCGCTATGGAGAGTAACGATGAATAACCAACGTTTTTCCAGTTGTATCGAAGCCTGTCTCGACTGCGCCCAAGCCTGTGAGCATTGCGCAGAGGCATGTCTGAGCGAAAAAGATGTCAAGAAGATGGCCGATTGCATTCGCACTGACCGCGATTGTGCAACGCTTTGCTGGTCCACCGTCGCGCTAATGAGCCGCGATTCGCAATTCAGTGCAAAAGCCTGTGAATTGTTGGCGGAAGTTTGCGAAGCGTGTGCGAAGGAATGCGGGCAGCACGACATGGACCATTGCCAAGAATGCGCAACCGCATGCAAGAAATGTGCTGCGGAGTGCCGCGAGATGGCTGGCGTGAAGGCGTAAGTTCGGATTGCTCCCAATTCGTCGCAATAGGAATGACGGTGCATTTCCTTTCGCTCTTGCAACCGATGAAGTCGGTTGCAAGAGCGAATTGTCTTGTCCTCTTGCAACACCGGTTCACTCATCTTGACCTGGTATCGTTTGTCCAGTCACTTCTCCCTGAAAAAAGGAGTTGTGCGGATTTCAAGTTGAGTGGTAGCAACCACTTGCCTTCGGTTTACCTGCTCAACGCTTCGTTGCCTTCGGACGCGAGCTCAACTCAAACGACAATCCTTCTTGTCCTGTGGCTGGAATCGTTGCATAGATTGGCGATTTCTCAGGATGGCTGTAGATTTCAGGCAATTGGTTGACCAAGTTCGCATCGGCTGCGGATGTGCCTGGGGGAATGGGCGAGCCATCTGGCATCGCATACTTGCGAAATAGCACCATGTAGTTGCCGGGGACGACTCCCGTGACTTCCGGTTCCGATTGCAGCGTGAACGTGCCGTCGGAGCCGGTTGTTGCATAGCCGCCGCGACCCATAACGCCACGCTGAGGAACAAGCGTCAACGAGACACCCTCGATAGGCTTGTTGTCCAGCAGCACGGTTCCTGTTGCTGCAACGACTTCATACGTGGTGCCGCCATCACAACCGATACTGGCGAGTGTCAAAATTGCGACGCTGCATAGTAATGGATTTAAAATCTGCATTTTCTAATGTCCGAATGACTTTACGAGAGGGATCAAAACAATCACGGTCAGGAAGGACACGGCTCCCATGCGAGCCGTGTTGTCAATGTATCGTTGCTGTGTTTAAGCGGTCGCGACACGAGGGCGACCGGTGTCAGATCACAGCCGATTTAGAACTCTTCGATGACTTCACCGTCGGCGATGTACGCCAAGTGCTGCAGGATCGAAATTTCCGTCGATTCGCTAATGAACCGAACTGAACCGTCGGCCATTGTGAATTGAGCACCTCCGGGATGCACACTTCCCGAGGTCGACCAGGCACTCAAGCGACTGGCTTGACGTGTTCGATTAAAGGGCACCGCATCCCAGGCACAGCACAGCAGGTTGTTGATCCCCAGGCTGTAAGCCAAGTCCACCCCGTTGCCGACCCACTTGGTGTAACCCCATGTCTGCGGAACACCGTCATGCACGCCGCGAAGCGTTTCACAAACCGCGACCGTGTTGCTGGAACCATCGATCAAATCTCGCATTCGAGACGAATCGTCCATGCCAAACATGCGACGTGTCAACTGATCTTCTTGGCTCCACTTGGACGCCGTGGACGAAATTCGGCGAATACTGAACTCGTAATTTGTGAACGCTCCTTCAAGTGTGGTCGTGCCTGGCGAGATCGAATAGCTTGTACTCGAAGTCGTTGCGTAATGAGTCGGGTTTGGATCCGAAGGACACAAGAATGACTCAACGGCGGTGCTGATGGCCACGTCGTTGGTATTACCGAATTCGCCTGGTTTGGGGCCCGAAAGCGTGCTTTGTGCTGAATCGCGAACGTAGGACCCTGTCGACATCGAGGTGTCGATTTGTTCGTACAGGTTTTGTTGCTCGATGTAGGGCAATACTCCCATCCAACCACGGTGATTTCGTACGTTGGTTTGTCCGGGGATCGCGGTGCCTGACGTAATCGATCCCGCCTTACCCGCGGAATAAGGGAACTTGTTGAACGCACTGTGGTAGTTGTGCAGACCAAGCCCAATTTGCTTCATGTTGTTCGAACATGACATTCGCCGTGCTGCTTCGCGTGCTGCTTGAACCGCAGGCAATAGCAAGCCAACCAATACACCAATAATGGCGATAACAACCAAAAGTTCAACGAGCGTAAAAGCGAGGCGACGTTGCGGAAACTGCATTACAAAGACCCTTCAAGTAGTAAATGGACTCAAGCCGAATGGAAACATTCAGCTCACACTCATACCGCCTAAGAAGGTCGGGTTCGCAAACCCCGCGCCAATCTGTGTGACGCTTCGAAGTGGCGTCCGGTGGCACGATCAAGCCTGCGAATTCGGTGGATCCACAAGGGTGAACTGCCTTGCACAGCGGTGGAGTAGCGTTTCCACGATACCCCTTCCCCTTGCGTGTCTCCCTCGCTTGGTGTGGCTGCGTCTGACTAGACGGATGGCTTCGCTTTTTTCACAAAAGCGTCGATGAGGATTGCACTGCGAGGCGGTTCAATTTGATCGCTGCGGAATTTATTGGCATTGCGGTGCCTGATGTGCAAGCAATTGCAGCACTTGTAGAACGCCAGCTTGTTGGACAAAGAGGGGGACTGAAGAATGCACAGTCGATTTGTTCATCAAAGTCGACGTGAGATAGAAAATCTATACAGTTCTACAGTGTCTATAGACATCGACAGCGTGTGATTAACGTCGTAAATCTTCGCCGCTGCCGCGACTGCGGCTAAGTCAAGATGTCATTGACCACATGACCATGAACATCGGTCAACCGAAAGTAGCGTCCTTGGAATCGAAAGGTCAGCTTTTCGTGGTCGATGCCCATTTGTTGCATAATGGTGGCATGCAAATCATGCACGTGAACTGGATTTTCGGTAATGTTGTAGCACACCTCGTCCGTCGCACCGTAGGTCATCCCCGGCTTGATGCCTGCGCCTGCCATCCACAGCGAAAAGCATCGTGGGTGATGGTCACGCCCGTAGGTTTCTGCGTTCAGCGTCCCTTGGCAATAAGACGTTCGCCCAAACTCGCCGCCCCACACGACCAGGGTGTCTTCGAGCAATCCAAGTCGCTTTAGATCGTTCACCAGAGCCGCTGTGGGTTGATCGGTATCACGGCATTGCCCAGGCAATTGTTTGGGCATGGTGAAATGTTGGTCCCATCCCATGTGGAATAACTGGATAAATCGCACATCTCGTTCCGCCAATCGCCGAGCCAGCAGGCAGTTGTTAGCATACGTGCCGCGTTTCATCACATCGGGACCGTAGCTATCGAGCACGTGTTGGGGTTCGTCTGAGAAATCGGTCAATTCTGGAACCGAGGTCTGCATCCGGTAAGCCAACTCGTATTGTTGAATCCGAGTGTGAATCTCCGGGTCGCCGAATTCGTCAAGCTTTTCTTCATTCAGCATCGCTAAATCATCAAGCATCCGCCGCCTCGCCGTCGCGTCGAGTCCGTCGGGGTTACTCAGATAAAGCACTGGGTCGCCAATGCTCATCAGTTTGACGCCCGCATAGGTCGACGGCAAAAATCCGCTGCCCCATAATCGGTCGTAGAGCGGTTGGCAATTGGGACGCCCCGTCCCACGTGACACCATGGCAATGAACGTAGGCAAATTATCGTTCATTGATCCCAATCCATAATGCATCCATGAACCGATGCTTGGCCGGCCTGCTAGTTGATGCCCCGTCTGGAAGAACGTGATTGCTGGGTCGTGGTTGATCGCTTCGGTTTGCATCGATCGGATCAGGCACATGTCATCGGCAAGCGAACCGATGTGCGGAATCAACTCGCTGCACATCTCGATTCCCGCTTCGCCGAATTTGTCGAATTTCCAGCGAGCTCCCGCCAGAGGAAATTTGCTTTGTCCCGCCGTCATGCCAGTGACCCGCTGATTCATATCAACGAAATCACGCAGCTCTTTGCCTTCGTGCTCGCGTAGCAGCGGTTTTTGGTCGAACAGTTCTTGCTGCGACGGCGCACCGCTTTGGAACAGATAGATGACACGTTTGGCTTTGGGCGGCGTGTGATACTGCTTCAGCACGCCGCTAGGGGCTGGGAACTCGGATGCGGATGGCGTGGCGTCGGCGGCCCAAGCTTCGCTGCCTAGCATCGATGCGAGTGCAGCGGTGCCTACGCCCGACGCGGTTCGTCCAAAGAAATGCCGACGTGTCAGCATCAATCGGCTTTCGTCAGCAACGTGGTTCGGCTTTTGAATGTCGGTGGGGATGGTCATCACGAGTCCACGAGGGGGTGGGGGAAGTGTGTTAGGAGATTTTTCAGCGTTTGCGAGTTGGTTCTATCCAGACTTAGGAGTATTGCAACGTTCCTTTACTCAACCGAAACAAACTGATCGAGGTTAAAAATCAAGTGAGCGACGGAGGTCCATGCCGCATGTTCTGTTACGTTGAGACTTTCGTCGCGGGGTGACTCTCCCGTTGCGATCAGCTTGGCCGCATCATCCGGCTTGGCCTTGAAATGTTGACGAAAATAGGCGAGTGAATCGCGTAAGACTTTGCTCGAGCGGTCCGAAATCGGCTTCGCAATCGCCAGCTCATACATCGCTTCGATTCGCTCGGTGTCCGAAAGCTCAGGCATCAGCAGAGCTCGCTCGGAAAGTTTTCGAGCTGCTTCGATGAAGGTGGGGTCGTTCATCAACACCAACGCTTGCAGTGGCGTATTGGTGCGACGGACTCGAACATTGCAAACCTCGCGTCCCCCCCCGTCAAAGATGATTTGACGCGGTGGATTGACTGCGCGTTTCCAGTACGAGTACATGCTCTTGCGATACAACGCGTTGCCGCCGCTGGTGCGGTACTTTGTTCCCGCGTTGGCCGCCAACGATTCCCACAAACCGTCGGGTTGATACGGTTTGACTGACGGACCGCCGACTTCTTCGTTCAGCAGACCGCTGGCCTGCATCGCGACGTCGCGAATGACAAAGCCATCGTTGCGGTAGCGTGGCCCATGCGATAGCAGACGATTCTTGGGATCGGCGGCGAGGATAGCATCGCTGCTGCGAGACGATTGCCGATACGTTGCACTTGTTACGATCAGCCGATGCATCGCTTTAACGTCCCAGCCCGATTCGATGAATTCGACGGCCAACCAATCCAGCAACTCGGGATGAGACGGTACCTCGCCTTGTAGCCCAAAATCTTCCGTGGTGGAAACCAAGCCGGTTCCAAAATGGTCTTGCCAGATGCGGTTGACGGTCACGCGAGCGGTCAGCGGATGCTCGCGAGAGACCAGCCACTTCGCCAATTCGAGCCGGTCAGAGGGCTGAGGCGAGTCTGCTGACGATAACAGGACAACGGGCACGCCACGCGATAGCACCTCGCTCTTGTCCGGTGCATCGTACTGGCCTCGCATCAGCAAATAGGCGGGCAGCGGATCTCCATCGCGTTCTTTCATCACCATGGTGGTCGCGATTTGGGCTCCCGCTTTCTTCAGCGACTTTTCCGCTTCTTTGAAACGTTTTTCAGCCTCGGCCAAAATCGGGTCAATCGGCTCGTAGTAACTTGACAGTTTCTTTTTGTCATCCTTGGAGCGTGATTTTGCAGGCTTTCGCAAAATTTCAACGATTGCTTGATCAGGGATCAACGGATCTTCGTTGGCCGTTGCATTTTTGACCGCTGTCTGAAGTCGCAATTTTCCAATCGAGTGATTGGGGAAATCTCGTGTAAAGCTCAGCGACAACTTGATCGTTGTCTGCGGGGTGGGCTTGATCGGCGTTTTGAGTTCGAGAATCAATTGCACGTTCTCGGCTTGATTGCCGTGGATAGCCCATCCTGAACGCGTATCATCATCGAGCACATTATCGGGACTGTAGTTTGGTTGCTGGCGACTCGCCGATGCGGATGCAAATTCGACAGGTTTGTCTCCGACCGTTAGCTTCACATCGGTCAGCACAAAGTTGCCGTTGGAGCTTGGGGCTAATTGATTCGGTTTGGTAAAGGAATCGTCAACAAGTGCTTCGATTTGTAATACATCCAAGTGGTAGGATTCAGGGCTTTCTGTGGACGCAGCGGTAGGTCGAAACTCGATCTCGTACGTCACGCCGCTAGCTGATTCGGCGGGTGAGTACTGGACGGTGTTATCTGCATTGACGCGAAGTTCGCCGTCACCGCGAAGTGTCGCGTTTTGGACCGCAACGTCGCTCCAGTGCTCGTAGGGAGGTTCCGGCAAATGTTGTTCGCTTTCTGAGATCCAAGCGTTCATGCGATTGTTCAGCCCGTTGCGGGCGGCGACTCGTTCTCGCTCGGCATCGTGATAAGCAGTGACGAGTTCATCGGGAACCGGTGGCAGCGGCGAGACCGCCGTCATCGTTGGCATCGCGTCCAAGCCTTTGCCAATCCCTCGTTCGCCAATGTTGTTAAAATAACTGTAAAGTTGAAAGAATTCTTTCTGGCTCAGCGGGTCATATTTGTGGTCGTGACAACGCGCACAGCCAAACGTCAATCCCATCCAGACTGTGGAGGTGGTTTCCACGCGGTCGATGACGTTTTCGACCAGAAATTCAGCGGCCAGAGCTCCCCCTTCGCTGTTCTGACGATGGTTCCGGTTGAACGTCGTTGCTAATCGTTGCGACGCAGTTGCATTGGGCAACATGTCGCCGGCCAACTGCTCGATCGTAAACTGATCGAACGGCATGTTGTCGTAATAGGCTTTGGTGACCCAATCTCGCCATGGCCAATTCGTTCGGCCGTTGTCGTTCTGATACCCGTCGGTGTCGGCATACCGCGCGGCGTCAAGCCAGCGAAGCGATTGGCGTTCAGCATACGCCATCGAATCGAGCAAACGGTCCACGGCTTGGCGATACGTTTCGTCCGTCGGGTTCGCTTTCACCATCGCTTGAAGGTCTGCGGGCGGCAACAGCCCCGTCAATGTCAATGATGCTCGTCGCAGCTGGGTCAGTACATCCGCTTCGGGCGATGGAGGAAGTCCGGATTTAAGCAAACGTCGACCGACAAACGCATCGATCGGGTTCGACGACCAACGCTCGATCATGGCCGCATCCCAGCCCGCTTGCGATTCCGCGGACTTGATTACGTCGACGGGGATTTCGGGCTTCTGCGGAGTTTCGAACGCCCAATGGCCTTCGTAGGGAGCACCCTGCTTGATCCACAAATCGAGAATGCGTATTTCTTCCGCTGACAGTGATCGGTTACTGTCCGGCGGCGGCATCTGGTCGCCTTCGTCGGTACTGTGGATGCGTGCATGCAATTCGCTCGAATCTAAGTCTCCCGGCACGACCGCGAAGTAGCCGCCCAAATCTGCAAACAGATTTTCTTTGCTGTCGGCCCTGAAATCGGAATCCTGGTTTTCGGCATCAGGACCATGGCAATGAAAACACTTGTCCGACAGGATTGGGCTGACTTGGTCGCTGAAGTCGATTGTTTCTTCGCCATGCAAAACGCATGTCGTGCCACTGATCGTGGCGATAACTAACAGACAGATACGCAGTGGCGTATTCAAGATGGGACTGCTCACGTTTCAATCCGAATGAAGAAAGGAATTGGCAGCGTCGATACGACTGAGCGGCCAATTCATGTTGCAGCCAAGTCGGTCTCGCAGCCAAAAGTCACTGTACGGTGGGGTCACATCCTTTGCGAATATGACTCAGCGACTTGTTGATTTGCCCGCCGTCTCACCCTGCCAGCCGTTGAAACGGACACGAGGTCGCGGAAATGGGGCACGAAGTTACGGTCTTCTTCGTTGCTGTCGACTTGTGGACAACGCTTGAATTTTAATCAACGGCACTCAATATTCCAATACGCTTTCGAGCCACCGTTAGATGATCGTGGGGCCTGAGAGACAGCGATTGCAATATTTTGTCACGCATGCTCGTGTTCAAAAGCGAGCAGCCAGCGAGCGATTTAGACACTCGCTACTGACGACCAGCCTGCGGAGTTGTGATCCACAGGCTGGCGGTTCACTGAGGGGAACTACTTTTTGTCCAAGTAGCGATTGAAGATGTTTTCGAGCAATTCTTGCCGACCGCTCGTGTTTGCAGCAGCTTCGCCTTTTTCGAGCATCAGTTTTTCGAGCTCGCTGAAGGTCGTTTTGCCCGATTCAATTTTCTTGCCCAATTCGCCGTCCCAGCTGCTATATCGCTGGTCGACCAAGTTGCTCAGGGCGCCATCGTCGATGATGTTCGCTGCCACTTTCAAACCGCGAGCGAACGCGTCCATGCTGCCGATGTGCGAGTAGAACAAGTCGATCGGTTCAAAACTTTCGCGGCGGACTTTTGCGTCAAAGTTCACTCCGCCTGGTGCCAAACCGTACTTCAGCAGCACTAACATGGTCTGAGTCGTCAGGTAGTAGTTGGTTGCAAATTGGTCGGTATCCCAGCCCAACAGCAAGTCACCGGTGTTGGCGTCGATCGAACCCAGTGCGCCCTGCATGCCAGCGTACTCGAGTTCGTGCATCATTTCGTGACCAGCTAAGGTCGCGTGGTTGGTTTCGATGTTCAGTTTGAAGTGATCGGTCAGATCGTAGGCACGCAGGAAGTTCAAACAGGCTGCGGCGTCCGAATCATACTGATGCTTGGTCGGCTCTTTCGGTTTGGGTTCAATTAAGAATTGTCCCTTAAAACCGATCTCTTTCGCGTAATCGACGGCCATGTGAAAGAAGCGAGCGAGGTGATCGAGTTCGCGTTTCATGTCGGTGTTGTACAGGCACTGATAGCCTTCGCGACCGCCCCAGAACACGTAGTTTTCGCCACCGAGTTGTTTGGTGACTTCCATGGCCTTCTTTACTTGTGCCGCTGCATAGGCGAACACTTCGACGTTACAGGTTGTCGCCGCACCGTGCATGAAACGCGGATTGCTGAACATATTGGCGGTGCCCCACAGCAATTTGACACCCGTTCGCTGCTGTTCTTCGCCGAGCACTTTGGCAACGGCGTCAAAGTTTGCGTTGGACTCTTTTAGCGTCGCGCCTTCGGGAGCCACGTCGCGATCGTGGAACGCGTAAAACGGAGCGTCCAGTTTTTCAAAAAACTCAAACGCCGCTCGCGCACGGTTGCATGCGTTTTCAACTGACTCGCTGCCGTCGTCCCAAGGCCGCTGCATCGTTCCGCCGCCGAACGGATCGCTACCGGTGCCCCGAAACGTGTGCCAATAGGTGACGGTGAAACGCAAGTGCTCCTTCATCGTCTTGCCCGCGACGACTTCGTCGGGGTTGTACCAACGAAACGCAAGCGGGTTGTCCGAATCAGGGCCTTCGTACTTGATCTTGGAAACTTCAGGAAATGCACTCACGGGTAGGCTCGCCTTGTTAAATCGGAAGGATGGGGAA
>CAXBHV010000080.1:0-11739 GCA_963974855.1 uncultured Rhodopirellula sp.
ACCGCGTGCCAACCGCAGTCGGCCAGCCTACTGTCGCTCCGTTCATGTATGCTCCTCCGGCATACCCGAGCTATGTACCGGCTAATTCGCAATCGACTCCGAACACGTACGGTGTGCGTCGTCTCTTCTCGACCCGCAACCGATTTTAACGCTTGCGCAGAATTTAGGGTGCATTTGTCGAAATCCCTCGTAGCTACTAGGTTGGAGTACACTGTAGTTGCGTGACAGTGGGGCCACCGCAGAGATCGCACGCGAAGCATCTCCGGCGTGGTTGATCCTTGTCCGTCGTGAAGGGAAAAGCGTAAAAAAAGACGTAGCGATGACTGCGACGTCCCACGGTTTTTCCGACCTGTCGCTGCCCCGAAGTTCATTCTTTCGCATTCACCGTTCCGACCGATGTTTGTTCCGACCTGTTCGGACAAGCCAAGAAAACTTTGACGCCCATCCATCCCTCCACGGTCTCAGCAAGAGACTGCGGAGTTAGACGCAGAGTACCCTGTTATGTCATCACTCGACCCGTCCACCGCGACCCCCTTGCCGCAGTGGATCGGTATTCGTGCCGAGCGACATGGTGATCGAGAGGCGTTGACCTATATCGACGATGACGGTGGTGTCACCCGCTGGACCTATCGCGATCTGTGGTCACGTGTTTGTGAATTTGCCGCTCGGATGCCTGAGGTTGATCAAGATCAGCCTCGCGCGCTGTTGCTATTTCCGCCGGGACTCGAATTTGTCGCGGGTTTCATCGGAGCTCACGTCGCCGGTTGGGTCCCCGTTCCGACTTGTTACCCCAAACCCGGCCGGGTGATGGAGCGACTCGATTCGGCAGCACGCGACTGTCACCCTTCGGCCATCATCGGGGACGCGGAAACATTAGCAGGAATCGATCCTGAAAAACTTTGCGATGCGGCACGTGGTATTCCGCAAATCGCGACCGACGCTTCCCCTCCGCCGCTGGGAATGAACACGCCGGGCCCCTGGATCGATCCCCATTCTTTGTCGATCGACCCCGAGTCGATCGCGCTGCTGCAATACACAAGCGGCAGCACCAGTCATCCCAAGGGCGTGATGGTCCGGCATCGAAATGTGATGGCGAACCTGGAAGCGATTCGGCGAGGATTTCAAATCCCTTGGATGGATGATGATCCGAGCGAAGTGGAATCTGCAGTTTTCTGGCTGCCGTTTTTCCACGACATGGGATTGATCGGCGGATTGCTGACACCCCTTTACATGGGCCGGTCGACAATTTTCATCAGCCCTCGAGCGTTTCTGCAACGGCCGATTCGATGGTTGCAATTGATCAGCGACTATAAAGCGACGATCAGCGGCGCGCCTAACTTTGCCTACCAATTATGCATCGATCGCATCTCGCCGGATCAAACCGATTCATTGGACCTATCGAATTGGCGAACCGCGTTTTGCGGTGCCGAACCGATTATGCCTCGCACGCTCAGCGATTTTGCACACCGTTTTTCAAGCAGCAAGTTTTCGGCAAGCTCGTTTTATCCGTGTTACGGACTCGCCGAAGCGACCCTGCTTGTCGCTGGCGGCAATGGCCCTGCAGAACCTCGCTTCCTGAGCGTCGTACGTGACACGCTCAGCGAAGGCCGCGTCGACATTCAACCTGACGGCCGCGGCAAAGCCTTCCAAAAACTTGTAGCCTGTGGTTCTGCGGTTGATCAAACCGAGATATTGATTGTCGATCCCCAGACCTTGACCGTTTGTGATGAACGGTCCATTGGCGAGATTTGGATCAAAGGAGCCAGTGTTACTGCGGGCTACTGGAACCGCGATGAAGAGAATCGCCAACGGTTTGCCGCGCTAACGGCCGACGGTCGTGTTGGTTTTTGCCGAACCGGAGATTTGGGCTTCTTTGACGATGGCCAACTTTATGTCACGGGGCGGATCAAGGACGTCGTCATTCTGCGCGGACGCAACTTGTATCCTCAAGATATCGAATCAACGGTTCGCGAAACCATCGGCAGCGAAGGAGGGCAATGTGCCGCATTTTCGGTCGAAGGTCCCCGCGGTGAAGGGCTGGCGATTGTTGCCGAAGTACCTCGCCATAGTAACGATGCCGCGTTTCCAGAATGGGTGCGTTCGATCCGTCGCGCCGTGATCGACGTTCATGAGGTCGATCCACGCAACGTGCTGTTGGTCCGTCCGGCAACCGTGCCGCTGACCAGCAGTGGTAAAGTCCAGCGGCATCGTTGTCGCAAAATGTTTGACGCCGACGAGATTCGCTACAAGTATCGCTACGACCGTAAATTCCTGTCCGAACAAGCACCGATCGCGCTCCCCAAACTTCCCCAAAATCCAACCGCCGCAGATCGTGAACCGCTGACTCGCATGATCGAAGCTTGGATGGCTGAATGGCTTGTCGTTCGTGCCGGAGTGCCTCCGCAAAACATCGAGCTCGACAAACCGTTCTCCGACTATGGACTCGATTCGATGACGTCGGTCGAACTCAGCGGTGAAACCGAAGATTGGTCCGGAATCGAGTTGACACCGATCGTGGCCTGGAATCATCCCACCGTGATGCAACTGAGCCTGTTTATTGCCAACCAATTGATTGGTTCCGAAACGAGCGAAACGACGAACCTCCGTGACTCAGCTCACGCCAACGTGTCTCACAATGGGGCTCCCAACATCGAGTCCAACGACGACTCGGTGTCGCAAGACGTGTCAGCCGAAGAGCTTGAAGCCTTGTTAAATGAAATCGAACAACTTTCGGACGCCGAGATCGACACGGCCCTGAGCGACAAGAAAAAAATGTAATCGCCGATGGACAAACAACTTGCTGCACGACTAGCGAAGTTAACTCCTGCGCAGCGAGCGTTGTTGCAGAACCGGATCGCATCACGTCCGCCGTCTACCCCAGACAATTCCAATGCGATTGCGATTATCGGAATGGGGTGCCGGATGCCTGGTGCCGATTCACCTGACGCATTCTGGGATCTAATCCAACAGCAGCGTGAAACCGTCGGCCCCGTTCCCGATAGCCGCTGGGATCGTGACCAATATTTTGATCCGAGCGGACGCACGCCGGGAAAGATGTCGGTCGATGCAATGGGAGCGATCTCGAATGTCGACATGTTCGACCCCGCTTTTTTCGGGATTGCACCACGAGAAGCGGCGAGAATGGATCCTCAACAACGGGTTTTGCTTGAAGTCGCCTGGGAAACGCTCGAAAACGCAGGCGTTCCCATCGAACGCATTTCAGGGACAAACACCGGTGTTTTCATTGGCATCGGGGGCACTGACTATTCCAAGATCCCCGCCCGCTTTCCGGACTACTTCGAGCAGATCGACGCTCATATGGGCACCGGCAACGCACTCAGCATCGCGGCTGGCCGGATTTCGTACCTCTTCGATTTGCATGGCCCGTCGTTTATCGTCGATACCGCGTGTTCCTCTGCGTTAGTGGCCGTCCACTCGGCTGTCATTTCACTTTTGCGAGGCGAAAGTGATTCCGCGATTGCAGGCGGCGTCAATCTAATTCTTTCACCGGAAACCACGATCGCGTTCAGCAAAGCGAGAATGCTGAGCCCCGACGGACGTTGCCGTTCATTTGACGAAAATGCAAACGGTTACGTGCGTGGCGAAGGCTGTGGTTTGATCTTGATGAAACGTGCTGCCGATGCCGTTCGCGATGGCGACCGTATCCTAGCGATGATTCGTGGCAGTGCGGTCAATCAAGATGGCCGAACCAGCGGAATTACGGCACCGAGCGGCTCGGCACAGCAGCGTGTCGTCGGTACGGCAATGAAGTCGGCGGGCATAACCGTTGACGACCTGACTTACATCGAGGCACATGGCACCGGCACCCCGCTTGGTGACCCGATTGAATTGATGGCGTTGTCGGAAACGTTTGCATCGCGAAACGAAAATCTTCCACCGCTTCACATCGGTAGCGTCAAAGCCAATATCGGACACACCGAGACAGTGTCGGGGATTGCCGGTTTGATCAAAGTGCTGAAGATGTGCGAGCACAAATTGATTGCGGGCCAGGCCAACTTTGGCAAATTGAATCCGAACGTCAAACTTGATCCAAAACGAATCGAAATTGCGACCCAAAATCAGGCTTGGACTCCAAGCAGCCATGGCCGCTATTTGGCGGGCGTTAGTTCGTTTGGGTTCGGTGGAACCAATTCGCATATCATCTTAGAAAAACCGTCCGAATCCAGCACGGACAACGAGAAACCACCGCGGGTACCGCCGTGCTTTTTCTTGCCGCTATCGACACGCGGCGACGAGGCCATGCCTAAGGCTGCCGCACAAGCACGCGAACGGTTGGAACCACGTTCGACTTCCAACGCCTTGGAAACTCACAACATTTGTGGTTCGTATGCAAAATACCGCAGCACGTTAACCCACCGCGCCGTCGTGTTGGGGGAATCGACATCCGAGCTTTGCAAAGGGCTTGAACGACTCGCCGAAGGCGCCGCGACGAAACAAGTGGTTACCGGTCGCCCGGTTCATGGTCGTCGACCGCGAGTCGCGTTGCTTTTTACTGGGCAAGGTTCTCAGTATGCGGGAATGGCATCAGGATTGTTCCAAACGCTGCCAAGTTTCCAACGATCGCTCGAGCAGTGTGCGGCTATTTTGGATCCCGTCTTAAACTTGTCGCTGTTGGAATTGATCTGCGACGATGTGCCATCGCATTCCCTTGATGACACTGCGATGGCCCAGCCGGCGATCACGGCGATCCAAATTGCGTTAGTCGATTCACTTTCGGACGTCGGTATTACTCCCGACGTGGTTGCAGGACATAGCATCGGCGAAATTGCCGCGTTGTATGCCGCCAAGGCGTTCAGTAAAGAACAAGCACTGATGCTTGCAGCTCACCGTGGACGACTGATGGGCGAATTGCCCAGTGGTGGCACCATGACCGCGGTGCTCGCAAGCGATTCGGAGGTCCAACAGTGGATTGACGAATTAGAGTCGGATGTGGTGATTGCGGCCATCAACGGCGAGCAAAACTCTGTCGTCGCAGGCACGCACGAAGCAGTCCAAAGACTCGTAACGAAGGCGGAGGCCAACGCTGTGATGTGCCGACCGCTGAAGGTATCGCACGCGTTCCATTCGCCATTGATGCAAGACGCTGCCGATCCCCTCAGGGCCTGTCTATCGCAATTTGCTGACAATATAAAACTGCCCCCCTACATCACCTTTATCTCCTCGGTGACCGGATCGGTTTTTCAAGACACGATCGACGTCGACTATTGGATCAAGCACTTATTGAGTCCAGTTCGCTTCCGCGATGTGATGGCCGAATTGCCGAACCAAAACATTGATCTAGCGATTGAAGTAGGGCCACGGCCTCAATTAACGGGAATGATTCGTCGTTTTTCGAAATCAAACGAAGACGAACCAGGTCTCCGCGTCGTCGAAACGCTGCACCCGGACGACAACGATTATGCCAATTGGATCCGCGCTGTCGCGACCGCATGGTGTGTGGGTGCCCCGGTTAATTTCGACGTGATCGATCAAATCTATCCATCACGCAGGGTGGCGTTGCCAACCTATCCTTTTGTTCGCCAACGATGTTGGCATTCGCCTCCGGCACATGAACATAGTATCGGTGGCCAAAGTGTCCATCCGGTCCTGGGCAGCCGCCAACGCTTGGCATCAGGTGGGTTGCTATTCGTTTCACATCTTGCGATCAACAAGCCCGGTTACCTAGCCGATCACGTCGTCAGCGAGTCGGTGACCGTGCCCGCCGCTGCATGGATTGACACTCTTGGTGTCGCGGCCAGGGAATTGTTTGGGAATACATCGTTTGAGTTGTCTGAAATCACCATCCACCGCGCATTGTTCCTGCACAAGGAACAATTGGTAGAGATTCAAACGACGGTCGATCCGATCCAGGGTGGGCAATCACAGATTCAAATCCACTCGCGGCCCCAAGGTGACGATTCCGACTGGACGTTGTCCGCTTCGTGCCGAGTGAAAAAGTCCGACGGATCGACACTTGCACCGATGCGACCGCTGAGCATCGGTCACGGCAACCAGGTCGACCGAACTCAGTTTTACGAATCGCTCGAGCAGTCAGGACTTCGCTACGGCGAATTATTCCAACCGCTCCACACGATCCTTAACCAGGACACGCTTACCAGTGCTCAGCTGGAAATCGACACTAGTTTGGTGAGCGAATCAAAACAGTCGATCGTGCATCCCACCTTGCTAGATGGGGCGTTTCAACTGATTGCCACGACGATGCCGGCATCGATGCGAGAATCTGCCGACCCGCCAACGTTCTTGCCCGTCGGGGTAGATCGCGTCGTTATCGGGGACGGACATTCGATCGCCACCGCCGTGGTGCATCGTCACGAGAATCGTTCCGGCAAATGGAACGAAATCGTTGCCGATGTCCAACTGCTCGACCACGATAGCCGTATCTGCCTGTCGCTCGAAAAAGTGCGTTGTAAGCGTTTGCAAAAAGACCGCAGCGTCTTTCAAGCGGATCCTAACCAATGGATTCATGAATCGACGTGGACTCCCGTTTCAATTTCGGAATCGGTGTCTGACTCGGTCCACGACACCTACCCAATCCGACATTTTGGATCGTCGATTTATCAGTCGCTGATTCCGGCAACTTTTGAGCCTAGCTCTCAGCAAGAGCATTGGCTCTGGACTCAACCTCACTCGCATGACGATGTTGAAGCGAGCGTTTGCGACTTACTGAAATTCATTCAATCGGCGGTTCGTGAACCCAAGACGCCGTTGGTTTCGCTCGTTCTGCAGAGTGCATTTTCGATTGGCAACGAAAATTCGATTCCGACCTCCGCTGCTCTTGCCGCCATGGCGCGTGTTGCGACAAATGAGCATCCGACGCTGCAAATCCGAGTTCTGGACGTGGTTCAGTGCGATGCGGCGAGCACCGAACCGGTCGCATCCTGGCTCGCACGTCAATCCACAGAGACCGAACTCGCATTTCGCAACGAACAATACTTATCACCTCGATTGGTTTCTGCGCCCCGTTCACTCTCAAAAGCGACCGGCGAATCACAACTGCCGATTCCGTTGAGTGGCAGCTATCGGATCCGACTGGACGGAACCAACCGAACCGAAGGGTTGTGGGTCGAGCGAATGACGATACCGAAACTGAAGCCTGACGAGGTGGTATTTTCGGTGGATGCAGTCGGTTTGAACTTCAGTGATGTGTTGAAGTCGATGGGGTTATACCCAGGCATTTCCGATGACGTTGTCCCCCTAGGGATCGAAGCGAGCGGCACGGTGACATCGGTCGGCGACCAGGTGCAATCAATAGCCGTCGGCGATAAAGTCATGGGCGTTGTGCCGTATGGTTTCGCATCCGACGCCATCACCAAAGAATATTTGGTAACCAAGATTCCTGCGGGAATCAGCCCTCAAGAGGCCGCCAGCATTCCCGTTGCCTACATGACCGCACATTACGCTTTGCGGAACATCGGCCGACTCACTGCGGGGGAATCGGTCTTGATTCATGCGGCCGCAGGTGGCGTCGGACTGGCGGCAATCGAAGTCGCGCATAGCGTGGGAGCCACCGTCTTTGCCACCGCCGGCAGCAAACTGAAACGCCGCTTGTTGTCGATGCTTGGCATCGACCCGCAAAACATTTTTGATAGCCGTGATATCGATTCGCTCCGCGCGGTCCGCACACGAACCAATGGCCGCGGCGTCGACGTCGTTCTGAATTCGTTACCGGGTCAGTGGATCAACCGATCACTTGATTTGCTGGCGGCACATGGCCGATTTCTCGAGATCGGCAAAATCGATATTTATCAGAATCGTCAGCTCGGGTTGCTGCCTTTCCAAGACAACTTGACATACTCGGCAATTGATCTGGACCGATTGTTTCGGCATCGCCCCACAGAAGTGCGAACGCTGTTTTCCGAAGTGGCTCAGCAATTTGAATCCGGTGTTTACCAACCCAAACCGATTGCGACGTTTTCACTTTCCGATTTGCCCAACGCACTGCGGTTCATGAGCGCGCGTCGCAACATTGGCAAAATCGTCGTCTCGCCTGAAAAGAGCTCCGCGCTGGAATCCCGTGACCACGTTTCTTGCTGCGGATCCTATTTGATTTCCGGAGGCAGCGGGGCAATCGCCGAAGGGATCACAAGACGATTGATCCAAAGGGGTGCAACCAAGGTAGTGCTGGTCGCACGCCGCAAGCGTCCGGCTCACGTCGATGCATTGATCCAGTGGGCCGAGGAACAAGACGCGACGTGCTTCTACGTGGAATGCGACTGCGCTGAGGAAGCGGAATTGGTGGACGCCATCGATACGCTGCCAAAAACGATGTTGCCAATCGTCGGCGTTATCCATACCGCCGGATTGTTGGACGATGGGTTGTTACATGAGATGACACCCGAATCAGTTGCCCGCGTGCTGCGGCCGAAAGTGGACGGGGCAATTGCACTCGCAAATGCTACAGCGAACCAGCCACTAACGATGTTCAACATGCTCGGCTCGGTAGCATCGGTGTTTGGGTCACCGGGACAGGCGAACTATGCCGCCGCGAATGGTTATCTCGAAGGATTTGCTGCCAAACGCCGAACCCGAGGGTTACCGGCCAATGTGATTCATTGGGGGCCATGGAGCTCTGCTGGAATGGCGGACGATCCGACTCGGCTCAAGAATCTGGCCGCTCGAGGTTTGCGTCCGCTACGCTTTGATGCGGCACTTGATCTGCTGATCGATGCCGGCAACGCAAACTGCCCCCGGTCGCGTGTGGTGGTTGATGCCAATTGGCGCCAGATGCTTTCCTCGATCCCCGAATCCGCGATACCTTCGATCTTTCGCTCGCTGCACAGCGACAGCGCTCAGACCCAATCCGACGCGGTGTCGACGAAAGACGAAGCATTGCTGTCGGAACTTCGAAACTTGGACAGTGATGCACGCTGTGACCGGTTGGAGGTTTACTTTAGCGAGCAACTCGGGAAGATCATGTCGTTGGATCCAACCACGTTTGATCGTTCTGAATCGCTGGGCTCGCTGGGACTTGATTCGTTAATGGCAATCGAATTGAAAAACACAATCGAAACCAAGTTAGCGATCGTAATCCCAATCAGCCATTTCATGGACGAACCAAGCATCTCGACGCTGGCGGCCATTGCCGGCGAAATTATCGGAGCGGATTCCTTGGAAGCCGCTCCGCAGAACGAGTCGTCGGTGGCTTCCGAGTAAATATACAGAAGCTTTACTACTTCGATTCTTTCAGTTTTTTAGCTTCTGCTTCGAGCGAGGCAACTTCGTCTTCGAGTTGTTTTAACTCGTCCATGTCATCGGCCTGTTCGCGAGACCCAGCCAAACGTGGTCGCAGAGTTTGCAGTTTCTTGTTGATAACATCGAGACGCTTCTTCGCTTTTTTATCCATGATTTCGTTTAATTGAGTGTGAACTGATACAGCAAAACGTCATTGTACTTCATATTGCTCGCACGCCGAGACTCCTTGCGTGAATCTCGAGGCATCCCCATTTCGAAAATGGGTTTGACTCAATCTCTTGCCTGCTATCGAGCAAGACTCCTGGTTGTGCTGGCCGCATAACCCTTCCCGCTCAACGAAGCATTTCAATCGTCACAAGCGGCACTGACGCTCCCGTGGCTGAGTCATCTCTGGATCCGCTGCTTCCAGTAGCAGATCTGGCTTCAGAAACGGCGGCTTACTTCACGCGACCTGCACATCCCGCACGACATGACAACTCGGGTGGCAATAATCGGGCGAAGATCCGCCACACAGAGGGGTTTGCAAGCTAGTTGTTAAGTACATGCGAAGACCGCCGTGCCATGCGTTGCACTATTGCACTGGCGCGAGTCCCTTCCGAAATATCGAATTTGCTTAAAGGCCATCTCCGACATCATGGGTGCCACTGAATCTCAACAAAAGCGATGCCACTGCGGCTCGGTCGCAATCAATCACGTGTCAAAGCGTCGTGGCACGGTCAGCGTCGAATTTGCGTTCGTCGCTATACCGATGTTCATTCTGTTGTTTGCCGCCGTTGAACTAGGACGGGGAATGATGACAGTCCAAGCATTGGAGGAAGCGGCTCGCTCGGGATGTCGAATCGCAGTACTCAAAGGTGCCAAGGCGGGAGACGTCAAAGCCGAAGTCCAACAATTGGTTGTCGGTATGGGCATTACCAAACACACCGTTGAAATTGTGCCCTCCGATCCGGGCAAACTACCACAGTGGGAACCTGTCACCGTACGCGTCTCTGCAAACTTTGCTGAGATGACTTGGATACCGATTCCTGAATACTTCAGCGGGATGAATTACACCGCTGCCTGCGTTTTGCCGCGTGAAGCCGAACTTGTTCAATAGTCTCGATCTGTCATAGCTCTGCCCCGCCAACCTTGCGGGCACTACTCTTTTCACCAATGAGCGTCGATTATGCTACGACCTAAATTTTGTTCAACGTCGAAACGTCACGGAGGCACGATTGTCTTGTTTGCCGTGCTGATGGTCGTCATCGTTGGTATGGCAGCATTTGCAGTGGACATTGGTCGCATGCAATTGGTTCGCAGCCAATTGCAATCTGCGGTTGACGCAGGAGCAATCGCCGGAGGATTGCATCTGAAAAACAATCCCGAAGATATTCAGGGTGCAAAGAACGTAGCCGAAAACTTTATTGCCAAAAACAAAGTGGGCTTTGTCGTCGATGTGCCGCCAGAGATGATCGCTTTAGAAACCGGCAATTGGGATCCGAATTCAAAAACATTCACCGTTTCGAACACCAGCGCGAGTGCGATCCGTGTGCATGCCGTGCAAAACAACGAGCCATTCTTTTTTGCAGGGATCTTTGGTCAGTCTTCGTTTTCGATTCCTCGCGAATCAATTGCATCGGCACCCGGCATTCCCTTGGACATCGTGATGGTGCTTGACTTGTCAGGCTCGATGGATTCCGACGGGCGGATCGAAGCTCTGCAACAAGCTTCTCCTGAATTTGTTGAAATGATCGAGCAATCGCTTAAAGAAGATCGCATCGGAGTGGTGGGTTATGGAGCACGAAAAGGCAGTTACGACCCCAAGAAAGAGGGACACAGCGGAGTCATGTACACCGCATCGCCGTCCACCTTGTTTCCCGATCCCAACGATACTTCCTCGGATTGGGTAGCCATTCTCGAATCTCCAATGACGAACGACTTCTTGGCATTGAAAAACAATGTCTTAACCAGCAGCACATTGACGTCGGACAAGTACGGTGGCGGAACCCCGATTGGTGCCGCTGTTCGTGATGGAGCTCACTACTTGTATGCAAATCATCGCAAACACGACAGCAATGGCAACAAAGTCAAAATGTTGATGGTCGTGATGAGTGATGGCTACGCCAACAAACCCGAAGACAACCCAGACCAGTACGCCATCGCAATGGCCAATTATGCTTCAGGCCTCGGTATCGAAATCCACACCATCAGCCTTGGTGATTCGGCCGACGTCTCGCTAATGACCGCGATCGCAAACGCGACCGGTGGCAAACAGTTTTCCGCGACCGGCAGCGGAAGCGAACTGACCAACACGCTGAAGCAAGCCTATCGGAAGATTGCCGGCACCATCAACCGCACCATCTTAGTGCAATAGAAACATGATGCTTAATTCAAAACGAATCTCGCCGTTTTTCCGCCGCTCAACGACACGAGCAAGCGTGAAACGAAAATCACGTGGAATCGCGGCGGTCGAGTTTGCCGTCGTCTTGCCACCCGTACTGTTGCTGATCCTGGTTTCAGTCGAGGTAGCTCGAGCGTTTGCCGTTC
>CAXBHV010000081.1:0-11575 GCA_963974855.1 uncultured Rhodopirellula sp.
CGTATAAGAGATCGAATACGAACCTCTCTATTTTTTACGTCAGTATTCGCTGCCATGAGGTCATCAGAGGGAAAAAAGGGACACTGGAGTCTAGCTGTTCGGAGACAAATCTGCGGAGTTTATAGCGATTAGGGCTCTGAGTAAATTGGTTGTTATTTTCTCACGAACGTTCCGCACATGTCCAGCTTTTAAAAAAGCACGAAGTCTTTTTAGCTCTGATTTTTTGAATCACATCTGCGATCTTTGGGAAATAACCGGCGAAAACTCGCGTGGACGCCCCCGTTTGCCTTGGCAACAACGACAAGAACAATCGAGGAGGCTGGTGGGAAAAACTTTCGAATGTCGGTCTAGAGGGATTTCCATGTAAGGCTGCCCGGTTCGAATCTTGTAAAAAACACGTCGGGAGGATGACAGGGGCGTTTGCAGAGGTCACAATTGTCACATAATCTGGGCGGGTTTGTGCAATCCGGCGACATGATTTGCTCGCCAACCGGCCCCCTCCCTGTGACAACCTTTGGAACAAGACGTTTCATGACCGCTAATTTTTCTCAAACCGCCGCCTACATTTGGTCACTCGCCGATCTACTTCGCGGCGATTTTAAACAGTCACAATACGGCCGAATCATCCTACCATTCACGATTCTGCGGCGACTTGAGTGTGTACTGGAGGCAACCAAGTCCAAGGTTCTGAAGCAAGACGAAAAGCTGACGGAGAACAAAAAGCTAGAGCCCAAAGCTCGCGAGAAATTTCTGCTCAAGGCCGCCAAGCAATCGTTCTATAACACGTCTCCGATGGAGACTCAGAGTCGGGCTGTGTTGCTACTCATCGTTACCCGACTATCAGGGGCCGAGACGGTTTGGCTGAGACATCATTCATTTGGGCATTCTTGACATCAAGGGTTGGCCATTTCTTGTTAAATGAGAATTCACGCGGAGCTGCTGGACGGAATCGACCTTTGAATATGAGAACGCTTCTAAAGGAAGAGATCCCCATTCCAAAATTGGATGTTCAACATTCGATTTGTGAAATTGTAGATCAAGAGAACAAAATCCGAGAGTTTATTGACTTGCCAATCGGTGTCTTGCAAGAACGCCGCACCGCCCTTATCTCCGCAGCCGTCACCGGCAAGATCGACGTGCGTGGCTGGAAGCGTCCTTCCTCCGATGCACGACTCGAAACCGAAATGGAGGTTGTATGAACGCTGACTCCAAAGAAGCTGCTTCCGGGCAGGACATCATCGACCTAATAGAGGTGACCAATGGGACAAGATAGAAACGCCGGAAACACGGGCGATCAGCTTAAACATTCGCTCACAGTTGAAGTGCTCATGAGCTGCCTGAATTGGCCAACGATTACCTACGCCGAAACTCATGCCGGAGCAGGTTGTTTCGACGCTCACGCCCAATCCGAAGAAGGCAAGGCTCATATCACTGACTTGAAAGCCTTGGTCGCGACCCAGGAAGCCGTTCAAAGTCAGGTCGCTGGCGGTCGATACCACGAGTTGTTGACGAACTGGTGGTCGGAGACGTGCAATGCGGCAACGTATCCAGGAAGCGTCGTCCAATCGGCGATCATTCTTGATGAACGTCGGCAGGAACTGCCTCACGCAGACTTCCGAGTCACAGGCTGTGACGCTAATGATGGAGTATGACTACTCGCAGTTGCCGGTCATTACGACCCCGAGCAGTGTTGAAGGATTGTTTACCTGGGAATCCTTGGCAACCAAGCTGCATTTTGGCCAGTCGCCTCAAACAGTTAGCGATTGCATGGTGCGTCCACATGTCATCAGTTCCGAACTGTCTATTTTCGATGCAGTTGTTGAAATCACACGGCATAGCGTCGCACTGGTGCGTGCCCCCAACAAGGTGATTACGGGAATCGTCACCACATTTGATCTTAGCCAACAGTTTCGACAACTCGGAGAGCCATTCCTGCTTCTTGGCGAAATCGAAAATCAGATACGAAGTTTGCTGGATGGATGCTTCACATTGCAAGAACTGAAGAAAATCCGCGATGAAACGGATACAGGTCGTGAAATCAAAGGATTGAGTGATCTCACGTTTGGCGAGTATTTGCGGCTCATTGAAAACCAGTTGAATTGGACCAAACTCGCCATCCCGCTCGACAGGCCAGTGTTTGTAAACAAACTCGATGTGGTTCGTGTTATTCGAAACAACGTCATGCATTTCGATCCAGATGGAATCGATGAAAGTGACCTCGATACCCTCCGTAAGTTTGCTCTGTTCTTGCAGAGAATTGCTGACGTGAAACACTCGAAAACGGACAAGTGACTCAATCTTAATGGCAGCGCATAGCAATCCAGTTGTTCAGATCACGCTCGCAAGTATTACGAAGTACCAGATACGCATACATCAATGAAGTTCCCTACACGAAGTTGGTCCCGAGCAAACCGCTATGAACGCTGACTCCAAAGAAGCCGCTTTTCAACAGGACATCATCGACCAAATGGTCGCTGGCGGTTGGATGCTCGGCGATCCAGCCAAGTACGATCGGAAACTGGCTCTCTACACCGAAGATTGCCTTCAGTACGTCAAAACGACTCAGCCCAAGATTTGGGAAAAGTACGAGAAGCTCTATCCGGCGGACCCAGAGCAAGCATTTATCGACAAGCTCGCATCCCAGCTTGCCAAAGCCGATCCTCAGGCGAGCGCCAAACATTTGCGCACGTACGGTACGCTGGGTGTGCTCCGTCATGAACTGCGTGACAAGTCGGCGTCGTTCAAAATGTGTCAGTTCAAACCCGAGCACGGATTGAACCCAGATACGCAGATGATGTACGAAGGCAACATCCTCCGCATCGTGCCCGAGCTGGTTTATAGTCCGTACGCCACCGCCGCTGAACTGGCTGAAACCGGAAAGCAGGCAAAGAAGTGCCGGATCGACTTGGTGCTGTTCGTCAACGGAATCCCCGTCGTGACGATGGAACTAAAAAGCGAGTTCAAACAGGCGGTCGAGAATGCGATTCGACAGTACCAGAAAACTCGGCTGCCCAAAGACCCCGATACAAATAAACCGGAACCGCTACTGACATTCAAACGCGGTGCGTTGGTTCACTTTGCTGTCAGCCAATACCAAGCGGCGATGACGACGCGACTGGAAGGGACCGAGACCCGCTTCCTACCTTTCAACAAGGGCACCAAAGAAGGTGGTGCGGGTAATGACATACCACAAGATGTCGATGAGTATGCCACAAGCTATTTATGGAATGAAGTTCTCGCTCCCGCCAATCTGCTACAGATAATTGGCCGCTTTGTCCACCTGGAAATCAACACGGAAGAGGATTGGGAAGGACGCAAGACGAAAAAAGAATCGCTGATCTTTCCTCGCTATCACCAATGGGACCTGGTCCGCAAACTCATTCAGGGTAGTCGCGACGAAGGCCCTGGACACAAGTATCTAGCTCAGCACAGCGCCGGTAGTGGCAAGTCCAATAGTATCGCCTGGACCGCTCACCAACTTTCATCGCTCTACAACGATGCTGGCGAAAAGGTTTTTCATAGTGTGATTGTCGTCACTGACCGCACCGTACTGGACGCCCAATTGCAGGACACAATCTACCAGTTCGAGCACGCCGACCCCACGTTCATCGCGAATGCCGAAGGCGAGATGAAAGAAGCGAAGAAGGAACTGGATGCGTTGGGGATCTTCAAGGCGGACTTGGTTTCGTTTACACGCTACTACGAATTCATGTCTCAGATCGTCGACTACGACAGCACCGATCTGGAAAAGCTAAGTTTGTACGCAAGGCACTTGGCCCCATTGCTACGCGAAGAAGCTCCCCAGGACGACCCCATTGATCTCACAGTAGTGGCTCTCAGCCATTACCGGCTATCCAAAATCAAGCAGCAAGATTTGATGTTGGTCAAAGAGGGTGGCCAAGGGTTGCAGGGCGGGACCGACTTGGGCAAGGGAAAAGCAAAGTCGAAGAAGGAAGAATGGCTCTCGCAGATCATTGATCGACTCAATGAACTATTCGTCACTGACGGGCTGTCCGATTCAGACCTGATCAACCACGCATATGCGGTTCGCGACAAGCTTTCTGAGAACGAACGCATCATGCATCAGATCTTCAAGAATTCGGCCGAGCAAGCGTTACTAGGCGATTTTGCGGAGGCTACCGACGAAGCGGTGATGGAAAGCGGCGAAGCGAATCAAAACCTGATGATGCAGTATTTAAACAGCCCCGAGCTTCAGGCAAAGTTCCAACGTGTCGTCTTCGACATGCTGCTGGCCAAAGGGGCGTAAAAGCCGCACCCTATGAGTTTGCCCCTCGGCGAACGGGGACGGCCGTCGCCGCATCTGAAATGCAAGCCGAGCAAATGTATTCATGGCGAATGGCTAGTTGCTATTCTCCGCTGCAAGAATTACCTTTATTGCTATTGGCAGACGCAATTTTCCTACGCAATATTCACGTCATTAACAGTCCAATGATTTGTTACAGACTTTAAGCACCGGAACCCCTTGATCATGTTTACCCTGATGTGTTTATCGCGACTCAATACCAGCCAGCGATTCGCGGTCATCGCGATGTACGTCGCAGTATTTGGTACCTTCTTTGCTCACCAAACCATCTGTACCAAACCGAGCGAATAAAAAGCTCTTCATGATCCCAGACATGTCTTCCTATGCGCCAAAGCCCTTCGCTGGCTTGAGCAACGCGAGTTAGATTCCCACAATGAGTAAATGCAAGTGCGACCCGCCCATGGCGATTTCCTACCCATCTGAATCCCTTCAGCTGCAAACTCATTGCGACCTCAAAAAGCTGGGGAAGATACTGCGGTGACTTGGCAGCCTACAATTATCCAAAAGCAATTCGGTGCGGTGCCTTCCAGCACGGGCCCCGCCATGGTGGTGACCGACGAAGGCGGGGCGGTACTCAAAGCTATTAATAATCCTGAGGGCGAACATGCTCTTGCACGGGAATGGATTGTGACGCGACTAGCAAAATGGTTTGGTTTACCGACATTTGACATAGCGATCATCGAGGTGACCGACATCGACGATATCCGACTGGGGGGCGACAAGCGGGCCGCCGCAGTTGGGCCGGCAATCGTGACCCGGTATGAAACTGGCAAGAACTGGGACGGCAAATCGGTTACGCTGTCGCTTATCGAAAATACGGAGGTGTTCAGCTGGTTGGTCGTTTTCGACACTTGGGTCCGCAACCGGGACCGCTACCTGCCACCTACGCGTCAAAACCTAGGAAACGTGTATCTTAGTGAGGAAAACGCAGCTCAAGGTCGATTCGTGCTAAAAGCGATTGATCACACCCACTGCCTTGCCGATGGAGATATTCATGCCAAAATGAATGTGATAGACGCTATGCGTGATGAACGCATTTACGGGCTTTTTCCAGCATTTCGTAAGCGAATTGACAACACGTTGGTTGCTGACTCGCTGAAACGACTGGAAAGCGTCGACATCGGGATCATCATGGACGCAGTTGAAGGCCTACCGCCAGCTTGGCATGTTGAAGCGAATGGCATCGCGTCGTTAGCAGATTTTTTGGTACAGCGGGCGTCATATCTTCAGAGCCATTTGTATGAAAAACTCATGAAAGCCATCCAATTGCCGTTGGAGGGGTTCGACGAATGAATATCTATCGAGGTTACTACAGCGTTCTTCAATATTGCCCTGAGCCATCTCGCTTCGAGGTTGCAAACTTGGGAGTGGCATTGCTTTGCCCAGATCAACAATTCTTCCAGGCTCGAATCGGTAGCGGTAACGAACGCGTTACGCGATTCTTTGACCGTAGCCACTACGACATAGATCGGCTCAACGCATATAAGCATGGTCTGCTCGATCGACTAAACAATGGCGTTGAAGTGAGTAATCTAGAAAGCTTTACTCAGATTGCTGCAATGCAGGTCAATGCTATCGTAATGACCCCTCCTCAGTTCTGTCGCGTGGAAGGCAATGCATCTAAAGTACTGGACAAGTTGTTCGATGACTTAGTCGGTGAAAAAAAACGTAAAAACAACGAAGCTGGACTTCGGAAGCGATTGCGTGACGCATTTGAGTCAGAAGGTTTGCTAGGCAGTATCGTTCGTGAAAACGTTGAGGTAGAAATCCCCGCGTTCGGTCGCGTTGACGAATTTCCTTTTGCATGGCAGAACGGCGTACTGAACCTAGTGCAGCCTGTTCGTTTCACCGCCCCCAGAGCAGGAAGTCTTGAACAGACCGCTTGCCGACGGGCAATCGAAGGGCAGTCGTTGAGACGGAGTGAGAATGCTTTATACGGGCGTTGCGAGCTGAACATCGTCGGCCAATTCCAAGCGGAAGACCAGCATGGCCGTGATATTGTCCACCGGATTTTATCGGAGTCCAATGTCGAATTGATCGAGTCAACTCGTATCGAATCCTATATCAAAAAGATTCGAGCTACTGGCAAGAGAATTGACTCGTGACATGTACATGAAGTAAGCCACAGCATATCACTTAAAGGATTGCGTCGACATCTTGATTTGACGCAACCCTTCGGTCTTGGTTCTGACAGGTCGTTTGGGGTACTCGCAAGCCTTGCCCTGTCTGCAATCGGCTCTCTCGAACCGTAGTCGCGATCAACGACACAGACAATAATTTGTTTCGACGTGGCAGGTCGGATTCGTCGTTTCTCAATCGCCATTTCCAGTTTTTGCGTTTCGATCAGCGAAGACCCGCTTTTCGGCAGTGGAGTCAGTGCTGGCTTATTACCATTCGTTCAGCAAAGCTAGCGGCTTTCTGCGGCTTCCAGCTTCCCTCGTTCCTCTTCTAAATTCGTTAGTAACAGGGACGCCAATTGATCAGTGGGATTTAAATCGACTGCCTTGGAAGCTAGTTCAATGCAGCGGTTGATAACCGCCCGCGGAGTACGGAAGTTCTCGATCTCCGAACCTTCTCTATATCGCAGGAAAAGGACAGAAGCACACTCAAAATACGCTGACGCAAAGTCTTTTCTCGCTAGTTTAGGAGTGTAGCCTCGCATATTAATTTCGTGGTCATCCACTGCCCATTGCCATTCGCCCAGCTTTGCGTATGCCCAGCCCCGTGCGCGATAGATACCCTCGTGTTTGTATCCAAGTGCAACAAATTGGTTGCATCGATCGATCACATCGGCATACGAACCGTCGAGCCACAAATCTAGTAACAGCTTCTCAATTTCGTCATTTGTCAGTTCTTTCGTCTTCGCAGGAACTTGCTTCGAATTTTCGATATCGTTGGTTTGGCTAGGTATGCTAGATCGCTGTGTTTCGTAAGTCACAACATCGGTCGTCGGAGACGCAGTCGCAGAATACTCGATCGTTGGAGGCTCAACCTGTATAGGTTCGGGCGGCGATAAAACGGTTGACGGGGACACGGCCGCAAGAAAGGAGGGTTGCCGGGCTGGTGATGCGTAATCGTTTCGTTCGTTCAAATTTCTTGAGACTCTGATTCCGATAGCCACCACGGATACTACGGCTACGACTACTACAGCTAGGACAGATAAAACTATCGACGCCAACATTAAAGCTGCGGATGAATTACTGTTCGAGATCGCTTGGGTTGATTCGACTGCCGGCTCCGCCGAATTCTTAACAGTCGGGATGGGCTCGTGGCTTGGAGTTGCGACCATTGTTTCGGGGCTATCACCCAAGACTTCTAAGTAGCCCGAATCAGCAAACTTTGCCTCGATTCCATCTGCTTCCTTTTCTGATATCCCCAATTCGTTCCGCTGCTCGATAAGGAAAAGTCGTTGTTCCCTCGTGATGCTGCCATCTGCGATCGTGGTGAGGAACAGTTCTTCGTAAAGAAGATTATGTGTCGCAATACTATCGCTTTTGGGAACAGCTTTGACAGCATGATTGCGAGGTCTTTCTTCCCGGATTTTGACTTCTGGGGCGTCTGCATTACTTAGATTCTGCTGTGTTAGGGCGAGCATGGGAACGGCCCCCAGTACTGAAGCAAACTGACTGTGAGGGAAAGAAAGAACACGTCCTGGGGCAACGCGTTCCACCCCTATTTTCAGGCCAGGCAACTGGGATCCGCCGCCAATGACCACAAGTGTTGGATCGAAAATTCCCGCATTTTCACATTCCGATAGAAAACCGGCCAGCTCCTCTTGAAATTCCTCGATAAAAAACTGTGATGCTTCAGCCAAAATGCGTGTTGGAATTTCGACCGACTTACCTTTTAGAACAATCGTTCCGGAAGCCATCCCACTCTGACACCATTTTTTGGCGGTCTGCATCTTCATCAGAAAAGATTCGCGGTTTTCACCAAGCAACCTCCTGGTGCCTTCCGTTTGTTCCCGTCCCAACAATTCAATTGCCAAGTTGTCAATGTCGCATCCTCCATGAAGGAACTCCCTCGGTAGCACATTCTCATTGGGCGAGAACATTTCGTTTTTGCGACTAACAGCGGAGAATCGTGTTGCAGAACCGCCAATATCACAAATGACGATTTGCTGGATTGGTCGCACAATCAATTTGCAGGCCCACGCTGTCGCAGCACTTGCCTCGTCGACCACTTCAACATCTCGGAAGCCAGCTAAGAATGCGGCGTCGACCAATTTGGAGCGTTGTTGCTCAGTGAACAAAACCGGCACAGTGAGTGTGCATGCCCTGAGGGACTTGTTGCGAAGGACGCTACTGTCGCACCGCTCGTAGATGATTGCAAAAAGTTTCGCAACCAATTCCACTCGCGTGGCGGTCAGCCTCGCTTTACCAACTCGCTTACGCCCCGATTTTTCTATTTCCAGTTTCAGTTCGCGGACGACGCCTGATGGGTCGGAATCGATTTGCCCTATCGCATCCTCGCCACAAGTTATCTCGCCTTCCCCACGGACCGGTAAGTGAAAAACCGATGGGATCGTTTCCCGCCGTTCTCGTCCAAGATGAATTAGCCGAACTGAGCTACGTTCTTCATCGAGGAAAGCGGCTTTGGTGCATGTTCCTCCGAAATCAATCGCAATACGAGGACTCTGTTTCATGGCTCGGCTACAATCCTCAATGGCACGTTCCTACTTTCAAAAACATCTGCGATCTGTTCAAGACGATGGATCGCGTGTTTGCATAAAAACAAAGCCTCGCCATTACTGGCACGCTTGATTCCATTGAGCTCGTCAATCATCTCCTCTAGCTCGTTGATCAAGTCATTTGATTCCGTGAACTCGGTCAGTCGGTCGATCAACGTGACACCACTTCGGCCGAATAGGGATTCAAGCTTCGGTTTTAGATCGTCCAACGGTGTGATTAAAACAATTTTGTCGACGTATTCCAAGCATCGCAGATCTCCAGCAAAATCGCTGTGAATTGATTTCAGTTGCCCAGTTATCTCTCCAAGGCGTGAGAGAGTCTGATTAACTGCAACAAGTTGCATATCAAACAGATCCCTCGAAGCAAGCATATGAAGCTCGACTTCACGTAGGTCAATGTCACCCCTTTTCACTCGGCTTCTTACTAATTCCAACAGTGCACCAGATCGTGAAATATTCGAACGCAAAATGGACACAACATTCCGCAAACGGACCTGAGCAAGTTGGCAAGGCTCCCATGCCTTGGACGCGAGACTCAAAATCTTGATCGAACGGCTTCGTGAAAAGAATCGTTGCTCCAGTTCGGTCTTTAGATTGTCGATGCACCCCATTTGGCGAATGCGTTCCCTAAATTCATCGACGTTCAAGATGGGGATTTCCACAGCAGACGATACAATTGTCTTCAGCGAAGGCCAAGGGATCCCAAGTGACAATAGGTCCTGACGCTCGGCAACCGTTAGCGAGCACAAATCTGCCGGTCTTTGGAAAGCTTTGTCATGCCGGAGTAGCTTATAGAGTACGGTTAGCTCTGTATCGCGAGCTAACTTCAGAATTGCTGCAAGGTTATCGTCCCCAAGTGTGTCGGCCGCTCGTGCGATTGGAGCACTTACTGCTACCACGGATGCCACGCTGTCCCCTAACGCTTTCTTGATCTGCGTCGCTTTTCTATCCCGTTCTGCGAACACATTGTCACTGTTGAGGGTTTCCCACTTATGAATTACTGCGATGCTGTTGTAGCTCGAAGATCCCGGCAAGCGAGTGTTGTTTTTAAACGATTCGATAAAGTCGTCATCACTTTCTCTCGCTACGGGCATTAGGACGTAAACTATCGCGTCCGCCTGACTCCCCAACTGCTGGCTATTTTTGCTGCAATGGTCCGCCGGTAAATCGGTTTGTTCTGGGATTGCAGCTCCCAGACCCAGGAATTGCTCCGTCGCGAAAGTGTGTGCGTCGATCACACTTCTAAGCCCCGGCGTATCCACAATCGTTGCGATTTTGAGGAAAGGTGCATCGTCGAAAAGCTGGATGTAACGAGTTTCCGCAGCTAGCTTGGAATCTCCAGTCCACTGCTGAAGGCTACTGCGGTTGATCGTCTCGGGGGGGCGGTCGCGCCAATGGATGCAAGCGATATCCGAGTTTGTTCCGTGGTGAATCCAGTTAATTGTGGCCGTGGTCTCTGTCACCCCAGTGATTGCCAAGTCTTTCTGAAGGATCGCGTTGATCAAAGAGCTTTTTCCAACACGCATCTGGCCCACGACTGCAACCGTAAATGGAGAGTCTATTTCATTTCGCAGTCCTGACAGACGAGGAACGAGCTCGGCGGTGACAGTATGTTTTGCGAGAAGTCCAGGGAGCTCGTCACAGAATTGACGAACCATCAACTGTACTTCTTTCAAATCGAAAGCGTGCACGCTCCACCTTCCTCAAGCGATTTAAGCTCACCGACAAGATTCTGCAGCTTCTGTTGAATGCCACGTACCTTGGACGCATGTTCTCGTGATTCTTCGCTCGATCGGCTGGCTGCTGCTTTCGCATCATCAAGATGCCTCTGTAAATCATCTCGAGTTTGCTTAACAGCAGATTCCAGCAGACGCTGAATCTCTTTTGTGCATTCGTCGATTTTGTCTTCAAAATGGCGTGTGACTGCTCGACGAATCAGAGCCAACTGCTCGCCTAAGAGGCTTCGAAGGCTGCCAAATGCTTGTGAGTTCCGACGCGCACCCATTACCTTAAAGATTTCTTTTGCACCATAGACGGCGCACGCATAGGCGACAAAGCTTAAGCCAGCGGCAGGAGGAAAGGCCGCTGAGACAATACCCAATGCAGTTGAACCTAACGCCAAGCCACTGAATCCTCCAAATGCAACATTGCGAGTTGTCTCGAAAGCGTTCGTGGCAGGGAGCTGAAGCAAACGAGTTTCATGGTTGCCCACGTCAATTTTGTCACGCGGCGTATGTATGTGGTCAGAATCCATTGAAGGCATGAGTTGCTCCTGGACATTTTCTGCAAGGCGTTTGTACTCACTAACGAAATCTTCGAACACTTTATTTGTCTCAAGCCCACACGTTTCCATTAATTTACGCTGAATGGAACTTGCATTTCGTTGCAATTCATCAGCTGCTGCGTTCTCGTATTGCTGCACGAAACCAGTTAACATCTTTCCAACTGGATTCAGTAAATCTTCAAGCTTACCCAAGGCGTCGCGACGTACTTGCGATAATTGCTCGGTAGCCGATGCCGAAATCGGTTTGAACGAATCTGATTCCCATCTGCTGAATCTG
>CAXBHV010000082.1:0-11546 GCA_963974855.1 uncultured Rhodopirellula sp.
CGACAGCACTTCCTCAGCGGCCAGCTTACGCACCGTGATATCCCGACCGATGCCAACCATCCCCTTCACCGTGCCATCCTCGTCGCAAAGCGGCACTTTGGTTGTCAAAATCCAGATTCGTTGGCCATCGGCGAGTTGTAACGTCTCTTCTTTTTCAATCAGCGGTTCGCAAGTACGCATCACGATTTGATCGTCGGCGACAAAGTTACAAGCGATTTCGGGGGGCGAAAAATCGTAGTCGGTCTTACCCACTAATTCGTCAACCGAATCGAGTCCAAACAAGCGAAGTAACGCAGCGTTGCCGGTGATAAATCGCCCCGCACGATCCTTGACGTAGATCGGGTCAGGAATGTTGTTTGTGATCGTCTTCAACAAATCACGTTCTCGGGCAAGTTCCAACTCGGCACGAAGTTGTTCGGTGACATCCCGAGAGATACCAAACGTACCGATCACCTCGCCGGACTCATCACGGAGCGGCAGTTTTGTCGATGAGCACCATGTGTCCTCGCGGTCATCCCATGTTTCTCGCTCGACTTTAGCGATCACAGGCGTTTCCGTCTCCATGATTTCGCGTTCGTCCGCCATCGCCGCTTCCGCGTGCAGAGGACCGAAGAAATCAGCATCCGATTTGCCGACCGCATCGGCCGGATCCGACAAATGAAACAGCCTCGCGAGTGCATCGCTAATGCGAATAAAACGGCTTTTCTTGTCTTTGAAATAGACGGCGTCGGGGATGTTTTCAAGCAAGGTGTTCAGCAGGAACTGTGATTGCTTCAGCTCTGCGATGGTTTCGTCGTTGTTTTCCAGGTCCCAAAAAATCACTTCGAGTCCGGTTACTTTTCCATCCTGATCTCGGGTGGGAATTCTCAGCACTTCGACCAGACTATGTTTTCCGCTGGTCAAAATGTGCTCTTCAACCACATGGTCCGCACGTCCGTTTTGGATGGTCGCTTGATCCCGTTCGGCCCAAACCTCTGCCGCCGCCTCGGGAACAAGATCAAAGTCGGTTTTACCCACCAATTGCGACGGTGTTTGACGAAGGTTTTGGCAATAGGCTTCGTTTGCGAATTCGATGCGTCCGTGGCAATCCTTTCGCACCACCCTCAGCAATTTGGAATCACGAAGCGCCGGATCCACTCGGATCGATTGCAATCCGGTCCAATGTCGATATTGCCCCGATGCGTCGAATTTATCGTTAATGGAATCGTTAGACGTTGTGCTGTAGTTTGGATTCACGATCGAAAAACCTCGGTGTCATGGCTGATTCCATCTTACACGTCCCTACCCGCGATAACACATAAATCATGGGTGGCAAGCAAGGATATTGTCATCACAACGTCCAAAATCCGAGCTTCTAATACGTTCGTAGCCATCTTCGGTCCAATCAAATCAAGATCGGACATTTTGAATTCGAGGCGACAGCAAATCAATTTTTGACGCATTCCCCCGTAGTGGATCTTGCTAAAGATCCCGTATGCAGGACCTTTGGCAAGATCCACTACGCCAATGATTTGCTTCACATCATGTCGAATTTGCGCAGCACCCGTTCCCCTGTGGGCTCGTTGTCAATGTAAGCAGATCAGCATGCATCACTCGGCGCAAGAATCTGAACCGACGGCGCTGTCCCATTTAACATCCTGTTAACGGTCACACGCTTTCGAACTCGTAAGCTCTAATACGGGCCTCCGGTGAACCGCTGTCATTGTCACGACGATGACTTGAATCCTCTAAGGAATCGTTACATGCATCCCGTTATTCTTGACCAACCGTATCAGTTTGTACCGCCGTACCAGGGACGATGTTGGCCATGGCTGTTGCAGCGGCTTGTGCGTCGACGTCTTCGCCGGGACTATGGCATCGAACAAATTCAGTGCGAAGGACTGGAACATTTGAAACAGTCGCTGTCAGCGGGGCATTCGATTTTGCTCGCGTCCAATCATTGCCGTCCCTGTGACCCAATGATCGTGACGGAACTTTGTCGACGCGCCGGCGTGGCCCCTTTCGTCATGGCCAGTTGGCACATCTTTATGCAGGGACGTTTTCGACGCTTCATGCTACGACGAGCCGGCGCATTCAGCGTCTATCGCGAAGGGTTGGATCGGCAGGGCTTACAGGCTGGCGTCGATATTCTGCATCAGGCAAAGCGGCCCCTAGTCATTTTCCCCGAAGGAGTCATCACGCGAACCAATGATCGGCTTTTGGCATTGATGGAAGGTGTTTCCTTTGTCGCCCGATCAGCCGCCAAGAAGCGGGCGACCGACGGTGATGCTGGCCATGTTGTGATCCATCCCGTGGCAATTCGTTATCACTTTCATGGTGATATCGATGCCGCACTGCACGGCACACTGGATGCAATCGAGACTCGCTTGTCGTGGCGTCCAAGACGAGATAATGATCGCATCGAGCGAATCTATCGGGTCGGCGAAGCGTTGCTGTGGCTCAAAGAAATCGAGCACTTTGGCCAACCACAGTCGGGCGAGATCGCCGTACGAGTCAAACGCCTGATCGATCGAATCCTTGTCCCTCTTGAAAAGGAATGGATCAAGGGTCGATCCGACGCCACGACGGTCGCTAGGGTAAAGAATCTGAGAGTTGCAATTCTGCGAGATATGATTTCCGGCGAAGTGACTGAGGCAGAACGAAAGAGACGCTGGGAACAGCTCGAAGACGTCTACATGGCTCAGCAATTCAGCCACTACCCACCCGACTACATTCGATCCAATCCGACCAATGAACGACTTCTTGAAACGGTCGAGAAATTTGAAGAAGACCTGACGGATGAATGTCGAATCCATCGACCGATGTCGGCGACAGTGAAAGTGGGTGAACCGATTTTCGTCAGCCCACAAAGAGTGCGTGGCGTAGCGGAAGACCCAATCATGAGCGAAGTGAACCGTAGCTTGCACGAGATGCTCGGGATAACACTTCCCCACATGCCAATTGCGGAATCGGCCATGGACGAAAAACCAACTCAAAACGAGGCAGTGAAACAGCAAGGGACGAGTGATGGGGCCGAGGAATGAGACTTAATACTGGTGATGGCGAATTAACACGATCGCCCAGTCGTTTCCTGCGTTGGCAATTCACGATTCTCGGCGCGATGTATATCGGCTATGCCGCGTTCATGCTGTGCCGCAACACGCTGATCGCCTCGAGTGCCGAGTTGATCAACGATCCCGCACTCGACTTGGATAAGGAATCGTTTGGTCATTTGATGAGTTGGCATTCCGCCGGCGCGATTCTTGGCAAGCTGGTGACAGGGCCGGGTGCCGATATCTTGGGAGGACGCCGCATGTTCTTGCTCGCGCTTTCGATCACCGCTCTGGCGAACGTCGGTTTCGCGTTCGGTTCATCGTTCTTCACTTTTGCCCTCTTCAATTTCCTGGGGCAATTCGCCAAGGCTGGCGGTTGGCCAGCGATGACCAAAATTGTCGGCCAGTGGTATCCCGAGCGACGCTACGGCCAAGTGTGGAGCATCATTTCGACCAGCTCACGTGTGGGCACCATCGCTGCGGGGTTGCTACTTGGATATCTGTTGAGTTTTGTCGGCTGGCGCAGCGTGTTTCTTGTGTCGTCCGCCGTCACAAGCGTTGTCGTGGTGCTGCTGTTCTTTTTCCTGCGAGAAACGCCGCGTCAAGTTGGCCTGCATCCACTGGGCGGGCATGACGACGGCGACGAGTGCGAAGAGAAACAATCCGACGAGACAAGTTCACAGCAAAAGGTTTTCGAGCCACATCCTTTCGAACTGATGACGTGGTTCCAAGCGCTGACGCAGTTCGTTCGCAGCGGACGATTCTGGTTCATCGGATTCAGTATCGTATTTCTAACGATCATGATGGACTTTTTGACATTCATTCCCATTTATCTGTCTGAATCTTTAAACATCAGCAGCAGCCAAGCATCGATGGCAGGCAGTTCGTTTCCGGCAGGGATGTTCGTGGCGTTACTACTGACCAGCTTCGTCTACGACCGGCTTTCGAAACTGCAATTGATGGGGACTCTTGGTGGTCTATTGATTCTCAGTTGTATGTGCGTGTTGACGCTTTGGAACTTAGACCTGATTCCGATCGCAGTACGCAGTCCGGCAGCGATCGGTACTATTTTCCTGCTAGGATTGGCCATCTCGCCTGCCTACTACGTTCCGATGAGCGTATTTGCAGTCAAGTTTGGTGGCAAGCATTCGGGGTTCTTGGTGGCGTTGATTGACGTGTTCGGCTACGGCGGCGCGATCTTGTTCAACTTCTATGGCGGCTCGATCGCCGAACATTACGGTTGGTCCGTATTCCTAAGTGGATTGTTGACCATCGCAGTATTAGCAACCACTTGCATGGTGACGTTCTTGACACTGGATTGGCGGTCGGAACGTCGCAGATTGATCGGAACCAGCGGATAATAACTCTCGGATTCCGACGTAGCTGCCGTCGCCAGACGGCGGAATTCCACGCTCTGCCGAGCGTAGCCACGCCAGTAATCGACTGCACGTTCCTGGCGGTCAGTACGATGGCGATATTTGTTGTCAAAAGGCGATACTATCGCTTTTTCCAGATTTTCTTGGGGGCGATGTCGATTCTCGAGCCCGCCGTTCGACTACTAGGAAAATGCCGACGAATAACACGATATTCGTGCTTCCGATACCGCCCGGAGACCAAGACATGAAATTTGTATGCATGGGATTTATTGAAGAGTCGAAATGGTTAACAGCCGATCGACAATTAGCTATAAGTTGATGCCGTCTCGGCAAGTAACACCCAAGATCAGCGGAGAGAAACAATGAAAGTCATGGTCATCGTCAAAGCGACAAAAAGCTCAGAGGAGGGCAAATTGCCCAGCCAGGAATTACTCACAGCGATGGGTCAATTCAATGAAGAACTGGTTGCCGCCGGCATCATGAAAGCAGGCGAAGGACTCAAACCGAGTTCGGAAGCCAAACGGATTCACTTTCGTGGTAGCGATCGTACCGTGACCGATGGACCGTTCGCGGAGACGAAAGAGCTGATCGCGGGTTTCTGGCTATGGGAAGTCGCCTCGATCGAGGAAGCGGTGGACTGGGTCAAACGCTGCCCCAATCCAATGCTCGAAGAGTCCGACATTGATATTCGGCCGCTGTACGAAATGGAAGACTTTGCTGAGAACGATCCAGAGGGGACAATCCGCGATCAAGAAATCGCCATGACACAAAAGATGTCGCTACAGCAGGCAGCGGTTCAGCCGTACCTGTTCTTCGGCGGTTGTTGCGAAGAGGCGCTGGCGTTCTACGAGCAGGCACTCGGTGCAAAGGTCCTCATGAAAATGCATTTCAATGAAAGCCCCGATCCCGTTCCCGATGGCATGCTGCAAGCAGGGTTCGAGAACAAGATCATGCATTCGTCGTTCAACATTGGCAAAATGACGATCATGGCATCTGACGGTTGCAACGACAAATCAAACTTCGATGGTTTTCGCTTGGCGTTGTCAGTTTCAACCGAAACGGCAGCCGATTCCGCGTTTGACGCACTCGCCGAAGGAGGCAAGGTCGACATGCCGCTCGCCAAGACTTTTTGGTCGCCGCGATACGGAATGGTGACTGACAAATTCGGAGTCGGATGGATGGTGATGGTCCCCGGAGAGCAGCAGTAAAGCACACATTTTGCTTACGACTGCAGCACGGCGATGACGGATGACTTACAACCTGTCGTCAACGGAAATGTGGTTTGACTGTCTTCAATAAATTAGGAATACAACATGCAAATTAAACAACGAATCACCCCCTTTCTTTCGTACATCGATTGTGCCGAAGATGCAGCAAATTTCTATGTCTCGGCGTTGCCGGATTCAAAGATTGTGCGGACAGTCAAAAACCAAACGAACGGTTCCGTTCTGACGGTTGAATTTGAACTTTGCGGCATGAACTTCATCGCGCTCAACGCGGGGCAGGACTGGAAATTCACGGAAGCATTTTCACTGGCCGTATGGTGTGATACTCAAGACGAAATCGACACGCTTTGGGGTAACCTCACAGCGGACGGCGGTTCGGAGGTCGCCTGCGGTTGGCTAAAAGACAAGTTCGGTATGTCTTGGCAAATCGTTCCGGCACCGCTTCAACAATGGCTGGCCAGCGACAATCCGGAAGCGTTGCAGCGGATGTTTGAATCGCTTTGGACGATGAAGAAACTGGACATCGCCGAATTAAAGAAAGCTTTCGACGGCCAAGATTAGAGTAATGCAAAGCGAGCATCCCTGCCGCACTTTAGCACGGACCATCCAAAACCGTCGTCGAAGTCACTGCTGCGCGTCGTTGCATTCTAAAATCGGAGTGTTGCCTGTCCTAACAACGACACGGGAGAGGCTACCGCCGTCGGTTCGTCGAGCTGAACGTTGCCACGGCGCCCCACCTAGGCGGCATCGAAACGCAAGCCAAATTGACCAGCAGCTTCACCTGAACACCGCCCCCAAGGCCTACTCGCCCTGCATCGTTGCAATCCATTTTTCCGTACTCAACAAACATCGCTTGTCACTGTCACCGCGTGGTGACAGGTAAAAGCCTCAAACGTGATTCGGGGAGCGATCGCCTCCGATTGGTCTCTACACTACAACACCTGCTCGGCGTCTTTCTTGGCCTTGACGTCCTGCAAGAAGTCTCCCACGCCCTGATAGAACAGGTCGCGACCAGAGTGGCCCTTCAGTTCGTCTTCCTCCGAATCGTCGCTGACGGTTAATAGCGAATCGATTGCGGCGACGCGGTTGTCATAGGACTCGCTTGAGTTCCAAGTGGCTAACAACGCCCTAATGGCGTCGTCGTCCTCGTCAATGTTCGTCGCCCCACCGATAAGCACGTCATCGTGGTTGCCACCCTTAAGCCGGTCTTCGCCCAAACCGCCAATGATCACATTGCGGCCGCCACCGCCTTGTAGTTCGTCGTTTCCTGCACCCCCTAGTAAGACCGCAGAACCCCTGCCTTCAATTGATCGTCACCCGCACCGCCGTGAAGAATCGATGGCAACGCGATGTTACCCGCCATGCTCAGGAAGTCATCGCCATCGAGCAAATGAGCCACTATTTGGCGGACGTCCTGTGCGGGCACCGTGACAAAATTTCCGCTATTGAGAAAGTCCGCATGCACTTTGAGTATGCCATTGCCCTGCTGGTTGATTGTGACATGGTCATCACCAGGGGTTCCGATCACGTACAGCCGATCACCGACGATGCCGACGCCGCTAACCACAGCGGTCGTGGTCGTGACGACCGTTCCCGAATCATCGTCGCTCAAAGTGACGGTGATCTCGTAGATACCGGCGGAACCGTAGGCATGGTCCGCCGAAAACGTGCCGCCTGCCTGTACGATGGTCGCCGGTGAATAAGTCCCATCGCCCCAATCGATCGTTGCGGTATGAGTATCGAGCGAACCCACGTCGCTAAAGTCACCGGAAATCGTAACAACGTCACTTTCCGACGCGGGCTGAGTGAACGTCGCCGTGCCCGAGAGTGATTCGATTGTGGGGATTTCGTTGACCACCGTGATGGTGGTTTCGCCCGTGCCTTGGTCGCCATCGTCATCGGTGACCTGCACCGTCACCGAATAGTCGTCGGACGGCGAATTGCTCGGCGCGTCATCGAGGTACTGATGTGACGCCGTGAAACCACGCTCTTTGTCGCTAAGCCGCACCGTCGTTGACGGCGAACCGTCGCCCCAATCGATGACGATATCGTGCGTGTCCAGGGTGCCCGGATCATCAAACTTTCCTGTCAGGGTGACAGTTCCATTTTCTTGAATGCTTGACGTATTGAGTGTCACGGCGGTCACGCGTGGAGCCACGTTTTGAATGTTAACCATGGTTGTCGCTGCGTCCTCGGCACTTAGCGGATCGATGACCCGCAGTGCGACCTGGGACGACGACGGTCCGTCGAGTCCAACAGCGACGTAGGTTGGTTTGGCTCCGACTTCATCCCCATTTAACGCCGCGGAACCGGTTTCACCAAAGTTGCCATCGCCGTCCAGATCCCAGGTGTAAATCAATGCATCGCCATCGGGATCCCAGCTGTCGGACCCATCAAGGATAGCGGTCCCGCCTTCGTTCACAGTGTAAGGGCCCCCCGCATCGGCAATCGGCGATTGATTGGTCGAAATGTTGCCGAAATCCAAGTCCTCAATCGTTTGGGATGCGAGCAAAGAAACGTGGTGCCCGCCATCCTGAGCAAACCCGCCAAGCCCATAAATCGGGAAACCTAAGTTCATCGATCGCTGCCGTTGGCCATGATTGTCAAACGTCACGATCGTATTGGGCGATTCCACAAACCCGAGATAGATTTCGCCATTGAAACCAGTGGCCCCTCCATCAAATCGGTTAGCGGTAATGCCGTTGACGAAGCTGCTTGTGACCCGTCCGGTTCGCGGATCAATGAGCATGACATCGGAGGAAACCGTCGAGGCAACGAGATGACTGCCATTACCTGATTCCCCGAGTCCGCCCTGCAGATTGACACCAGGGTTCAAAGAATTAATGTTCAGCCGATCCACAATCGTGTTGGAAGTGGGATCAAAGACAAGAATGTCATCGAGGATGTAGTCGGATATATAGATCAGCCCGTTTAAAGCGGCCACGCCGTCGTAATTTCCGCCAGGAAGTTGGGTTGTGTCACGAACACTGCCATCTTCGGGGTTAAGTTCGAACAGCCTGTCGTAAATATAATCGACGTAATAGAGAGTCGTGCCGCCAAATGCCAAGCCATGCCCGCCGGTGTTGGGATTCACAGGAGCAGGGAAGCTATGGAGCGTCGCACCGGTGTCTGGATCAAGTTCGATGATCGCATCCGGAGATGCAGCGACATGGGTCGCGAACAGTCTTGCTTGGACGATGGCCGGAAACGTTTGGGCGAAACCAGTGGGAACGATTTCACGAACGGTATAGTCCGCAGCCGGCAGATCCGCGAATTCATAGTCACCGCTTGCATCCGTCGTCGTTGATCGTTCGTCATCGTTCAAGACACCATCGTTATTTTGGTCCAAGAAAATCGTCACACCCGCCAACGGACCTTCGTCTGGATCGCGTTGCCCATTGCCATTGACGTCTTCAAACTTTGTGCCTTGGATTTTTCCAAGCAAACTTTGATTCCCAAAATCGAGACCGGTCAAAACTTGACTCGGTTCCAGCGTGACGCGATGCGATCCATCGCCGCCGAATCCCGCCAACCCGAATATCGGGAACGCTGGATTGATGCTTCTCAAAAGCCCTCCGTTTTCGTCAAGGACTCGCACGTACCCATTATTGCCGAAGCCGACATAGACCTCGTCTTGAAAGCCCGTGACTGCAAAACCTTGGCCCGCAGTGCTGTTCATGCTGCCGGTGACTACGCCGGTTGCCGGGTCAATCAACACGATTTGGTTTGAATTCGTAGTGACGGCTAATTGCGTGCGGTCGCCCGACTCTCCGATGCCACCACTGAACGAGTAACCTGGGTTCAAACCGTTTAGATCGAGGCCCCCGATCGTCCTGTTTGTGACCGGATCAAAGACAAGGATGTCGTCCGCCGCCGTATCCATCACGTAGACCAAGCCGTCTATCGCTGCGACGCCATCGAAAACGCCGCTGGGAAGCCGGGTCGAATCACGCACCGATCCGTCGTTGGGATCCAGCTCGTAAAGCGTGTCAAATGCGAGGTCAATGAAGTACAGCGTTGTCCCATCGAAAGCGATGCCATGGCCAGCCGTATTCGTGTTGGTAGGCGCCGCGAAGGAATTCAATGTGTCGCCAGTGATTGGATCGAGCTCGACGATTAAATCGGGGTTCGCTCCGACGTTTGTGGCAAACAAACGTGCTTCGGTGGACGGAGCGGTTTGCCGAAAATCTCGCGGTACGATCTCACGCACGACGTAGTCGCCATTTGCAATCGCGACAAATGCATAACTGCCGTCGGCGGCGGTTTTTGTCGACAATTCACCCTCGTCGAGTGCTCCATTGTTGTTGGTATCGAGATAGATCGTCACCCCGGCCAGTGGAACGTCATCTTGATCATCAACCCCGTTGCCATTGATGTCTTCAAACTTCCTGCCATGAATTTCTCCCAGCTGGCTTTGGTTGCCGAAGTCGAGACCGGTCAACGTTTGTCCGGGACGAACATCCACTCGATGGGCTGAGTCCCCAACCACTGCACCCGCCAACGCCGTCACTCGCTGCCCTACCTGTAACGTTCGCTGTAACAAATTCTCTGCGTCAAAGACTTGGATCGTGCCCTCGATATCATCAAACCCGACATAGATCTCGCCACCCAATCCGGCCAAGCCAAGATCCCTGCCGTTGACGGCGCGGTGAATCATCATTCCTGTGACGGCACCCGATTGCGGATCGATCAAACCGATCTGTGACGACGAGCCAATCGAACCGAGCAACAAATTTGTGCCCTGGGCGTCGGTAAATTCACCCAGCCCACCGATCGGACCGACATTTGGATTGCCAGCGAAATCGATATCGCGAACAATCATGTTCGTGGCGGGGGCGATTACTAGAATCCGTCGCGAGACCAAATCGTTGGCGTAGACCTCGCCGTCCAGCACCGCCAACCCATCCCAACGTCCGCCGGGCAATTGCCATGTGTCCAGCACCGTACCATCATCGGGATCCGCTTCAAACATTGTTCCTGATGAACTGAGTGCGTAGAGCGTTTGCCCGTCGAAAGCGAGGCCGTTGGTGTTGAATGAATTGAGTCCGTTAATTGGAAACTTATTTATCAGTGAACCGGTTTGCGGGTCGATCTCACGAATCTCGTTCCCCGGCCCATTGAGTACTGTCGCAAACAGTCGTGAGGTGCCCAGCGTGGGAAACGTTTGCCGATAATCGGCCGGCACCACTTCGCGGATCACATGGCTACCCACCGGGATATCGGTCAACTCATAATTTCCGTTCGCATCAGTGACCGTGCTTGGCTCGGTGCGCCCGTCACCAGTTAGATCGAGCCTGCCGTTGTCATTCAGATCTAAATAGACGGTCACCCCTGCTAACACGCCTTCACCCTGGTCGCGAACGCCGTTGCCATTTCCATCTTCGAATTTCAGTCCTCGCACGCCGCCGTAAGGAGCTGTCGTGCCGAAATCCAGATTCGTTAAGGCTTCGCTTTCGGCGACGTAAACCAAGTGGGCTTCGTCAGCGCGAAAGTAATCCAACGCGTCCATCGGTACCGCTTCAGAGGCAACGAAAAACTCTTCCTTTATCGATTGATGATAAGGATCGATTCGATAAAACAACCGATTCAGTAAGCTGGGGTCTCCGTCGCTGAAACCGCCCGCTTGCAGCAGGAATTCGTCGCCATTGTATGCCAATCCCCATCCATTGAGCCCCGCGGTGTCCCACAACAACGAAGGGGTGCCTGCTCGGTCAAATTGCCAAAACTGGTCGTCCGCGTTGTCAAACGCAACAACCACTCCACGATCGGTATCAAACGCCAAACTGCTCGTCGCGGTCAGTTCGTAGGTTCCCGGCCCCAGCAACGTTGGCTGTCCGGTGGTGCGATCAAACGTCGCTAATTTGTTACGCCCATCGGCCGGATCATTTACGATGCCGTAGATCGTGTCGGTG
>CAXBHV010000083.1:0-11488 GCA_963974855.1 uncultured Rhodopirellula sp.
GCAGGCTGACAACTTGGCTGTGGCGGTCGGTGAGCTCGATATTTTAGTCACCGCAATGCACAGTGATCTGTCGGGCCGGCAAACCGAATCGATGTTCCACGCTGGACGCATGGTTGAACCCAAGGATCCCGACAAATCACCGACCCATCGTCGTTACCGCAGGATCGTTCCCTACCGATCAGAGCGTTATGGGTTAACGGTGACCGATTTTGATTCTGCCGATGTGGTGGATCTACGTTTGATGATGGCTCGTGATGTTTCAGGACGGTTCGCGTATTCGCCGGCACAGATCCAACGCTGGGAAGCCGCTCCGGCGACATCGCCAGTCGCCGGTGGTGGCTGGGTGCCAGCTGCCACGTTTCCACCGGACGTGGCATCGATGCAGCACTTGAAATCCAAGTTTGACCAAATTCGTCGACTGTCCGAATCCGCTGCGGTCTTCGTTTCGATGGGGCCGTACCGAATGGGTGACGAATTGCCAAAGTTGCTCGCCGCTGAGCCTGATGGATTGATCCTACGGCTCGACGAAATCCAACTGGAGGGACTTGAATTGGCGGCCATCACGCGACGTGCACGCCAGATGATGAATGCCGAGAAATGTTCCGAGATGCCACTTTGGGTGGTACCCGGGGCGATCTCGCCCGATGATGCCGTCAAACTCGTTGCTCTTGGGGCGTCCGCGGTTGCGATTGATGATTGGTGCAACAATCTGATCATGCAGACGCGAGATTCACAGACGACAAGCACGGCGGCGAAGCCTGACGCCGCACACAAATACGATCCGCGTTGGGGTGATTTCGTCAATGATCATTTGGGTGAGTTGACGAGTCGCTTTTTAGGACTGTTTGAATCGCTGCAAAGCGTTAACGAAAATGAACGACTTGGCAGCTTTAGTGGCACGTGGGCGAAAGTGCTGGGCGTTAAGGGGTTAAGCTAAAACGCGTCGCTGTCTGCATCGCTGGGCATACGCCAATCGCCACGGGGTGACAGGCTAACCGATCCCACTTTGGGGCCGTCCGGAACGCAGTTACGTTTGAATTGGTTCTTGAAAAAGCGATCAAAAAACGTCTCAAGCGTGGCATCGATGTCGGCGTTGGAGTGCGGTTGATCGAAATTTGCGTGTTGGGCCAAAAATCGAATGCGTTCGCGATCGCAGCCGTAGCGGACAAAATGATACAGAAAGAAGTCATGCAATTCGTAGGCGCCAATCGACGCTTCGGTTTCTTGTCGAATCGTGCCATCGGCAGCGGGCGGCATCAATTCGGGTGAAATGGGCGTGTCAGCAATCCGGTGCAGCAATTCGGACACACCGTCCTTGAAATAATGATCGGCTGCGTAGCGAACCAGGAATCGCACCAACGTTTTGGGGATCGAGGTGTTCACGTTGTACATCGACATGTGATCGGCGTTGTAGGTGGACCACCCGAGCGCTTGTTCGCTCATGTCGCCAGTGCCAAGCACAAAGCCTCGGTTCATCAACAACATCGTACGAATACGAGCTTGCACGTTCTCAAATTTTAAATCCACCGTGTCGAGTGGCAGATCGACGAACGATTTTTGAAGCGATTCCGGAGTGGTGTCGCGATCGATCTTGATGCCCAACGGACTGTGATCGAGTGCACGAAACGTATCGAGACACAGTTGGCGAATGTCGATCGTTTCGCCAGTAATTTCGGTCTGTTCAATCAAGCGGTCGGCACTGGTTTTAGTGTGCGCGGTCGTCCCGTAACCGGGCATCGTGATCCCACAAATATTGCGACGAGGGAGCCCCATCGCGTCGCACGCTCGAAGTGCGACCAATAACGCCAGGGTGCTGTCCAGGCCGCCAGAGATGCCGATTGTTAACGTAGTCGTTTTCGAAAGTCGTGACAGTCGCTTGCATAAGCCGGCGGATTGGATTGCAAAGATCTCTTCGCAGCGTGCTTCGAGTTCGCTGAACGCTTTCGGTACAAACGGATGCGCGTCGACGTTGCGCACGAGGTCAGGGATGCGAGGCAACGGGTCGGTATCATCTTGTTCGATTTCGATCCATCGATAGGCTGTCGACAACGATTGTTTGCCATCATCAAACGAGCCGGTGACGCGGCGATCATGAGCCAGTTTTGCCAGATCGACGTCGACCGTGACCACGGTTTCGCTTTCATGCGTGGCATCAGACTGATCGGTGATCGTGCGTGCTTCGTCTAAAATTGCTCCGTTTTCCGCGATCAAACAGTGGCCACCGAAAACCAGATCGGAACTTGATTCACCGGGGCCGGCCGAGGTGTAGGCGTAGGCGGCGATACAGCGGCCCGATTGGCTGCGGATCAAGTCACGTCGCCACTGGGCCTTGCCAATCGTCTCGTTGCTGGCCGAAAGATTCACGAGCACGTTAGCACCCGCCAACGCGGCATGGCTGGACGGAGGAATCGGCGTCCAGAGATCTTCGCAGATATCGATTCCGATCTTGGCTTCGCCTTGCTGGAACAACAAATCGGTTCCAAAGGGAATCATGCTGCCGAGCAGTTCGAGCCATTGAGGGTCGCTAGCGGATGCGGCGCGAAAGTGGCGGCCTTCGTAAAATTCACGATACGTGGGCAGAAACGATTTAGGCACGATGCCTTCGATTTGCCCGTTGCAAAGCACCGCAGCCGCATTCATCAACGAATCGTCAATCGCGATCGGCAGTCCCACAATCACGGTTTGATTGGGCCGCTGATGTGTCGATGCGACTAAGGTTTCCAGAGCATCGAGCGTCGCATTATGCAGCGAATCGGTCGCGAACAGATCGCCACAGGTGTAGCCGGTCAGTCCGAGTTCGGGAAATACGATCAAATCCGAATCACAGGGATCCATCAACCGCATCATCGCTTTGACATTGGCGGCAGGATTGGCAACGGAGATCACTGGGGATGCAACCGTGATCCGAAAGAAACCGTGAGCAGACAAATCGAAGGGCCTTTGAAGATGGAAGATCGGCTCGATGGGGAGTCAGACGATTTTACTCACCAACAGCCGCGGAAATAATGGGGAGTGTGCGTGCAGGAGGGAATTCCGGTAAAGTCGTCCTGGCGTTTGCTAATATAGACGCAACTCAGTTAATGTCGCTAATCGCTCCGCGATCTTGCGCCGCGTAGGGATCGCGGAGCGATCAACGACGATCCCCCCCAAACATGATCTTTGCATGCCACAGCCCGTTATTTCAAAGGAATTGTTTCGTTTCCTGCGTGAACTGCAATCCAACAATAATCGAGATTGGTTCAACGAAAACAAGCTTCGTTATCAAACGGAGCTGCGAGACCCTGCAGTGGAATTGGTGCGGCAGCTCGATAAACCGCTGGCCCGCGCAGCACCGATGCTCTCGGCGATCCCAAAATCGCATGGTGGATCGTTGATGCGTATCTATCGCGATACCCGATTTAGCAAAGACAAGACGCCCTACAAAACCAATGTTGGTATCTCGCTGCGGCATCAAGCGAACACGAATATTCACGCACCCGGCGCCTACATTCATTTTGACCCCAACGAGTGTTTTATTGGCATGGGATGCTGGCGACCGGAGCGAAACGTGTTGGCGGCGATTCGCCAAGCCATCGACGCAAACCCCAGAGCATGGGTGAAAGTGCGTGATCAAAAAGCGTTTCGCCAGCACTTTGATTTTCCGGGCGAGAAGTTAAAGACGACGCCTCGCGAGTACGACAAAACGCATCCGATGATCGATGATTTGCGGAGGATCGATTTCATCGCCCTCGCGCCGCTGAGCGAAGCGGAGGTGACCAGTGCCGAGATCGTCAAAATCTTGATCGATCGTGTGCGTGCGGCGCGGCCGTTGATGCGATTTCTGTGCGATGCGATTGATGTGCCCTACTAAACATTTTCAGTCTGGGACAAGCATGAGCGAACAAAACGATCATGATCGCGAGCGGTGGTGCCAATTGGTGGTGCTTGCGATCTTGATCGTGTCGGGGACGCTCGTGATTGGGATTCTGTATCCTTCGTCTGTCTCATCACCATCAGTGTCAATGTTCGCTTGGATTTCGATTCACAGCTGGATCGCTTTGCAAGCGTTGGTCTTGATCACGCCTGGTTTATTGGCCGCTTGGTTGCTGCGTTGTCGATTGCCACGATTGAGTGTGGGCATTGGTTTTGGATTGATGATCGTCGTTCCTGCTGGCATGCTGCTCGATGCGATCGCATTCCGCTGGGTTTCGGACCGCTTTCTTTCCACGAAAATTCTACGAGTCGCAACCGACTTGCGTGACAGCTTGGTGGCTCACGCCCAGTGGAAATCGATCGCACCGACGCTGTTTTGGTGCATGGGGTTTGCTGTGGTAGCGATCGTCGTGTTTTGGATCTCCAAACCCGTCGCCCGATTCTGCATGCGGCATCGGAAGGTTGCAAAGCGGAGTGTGAGCATCGCAGGTGTTTGCGTCTGCTTGTTCTCGTTGCCGGCAATCGTGGATTGGCAAACCACGGCGATTCAAATGCGAGCCGATTCAACGCGGCATCCTTGGGTTGTGTTCCGAATCATCGACTCAGACGACGTGATGGCGTCTGGAGTCAATTCGCGACTCGCTCCGGTCTCGTTCGTGATTCCAAAGAATGGGATCGATCAACGGAAAGTCCAGCAGCGTTTGGCGGGGCTGGATTGGGATACGCTCGATGCACGCGACGAGCCTTTTCCGGATGTGGTCGTGGTGGTGCTCGAGTCCTTTCGTCATGAGATGGTGGATGCAGAGATCATGCCCAACTTGTCTTTGCTGGCCAGCGACGGAGTACATTGCCGCAATCATTTTTCGGGAGCGAACGCATCGAATTTTGGGATGTTTAGCCTGCTCAATGGATTGGAGGCAATTTGGTTTGACGAACCGGTCCGCTACAGCCCGCTGATGAATCGTTTGTTTCACCAAGCCGGTTACGAACTGGGGCTGTTCGCCAGTCATGATGATTGGCGATTGTTTGCGATGGATGGTTTTCTAAACGAACAGCAATTTGATGTCTTCCGCTGTAAACCGAAGGGTTGGAGCGAAGTGGACAAGCGAACGGTTTCGCATGCGACCGCGTTTCTAAATCGCGAGGACTTGGCGGACGAACCATCGCCGTCGCCGCGATTGGCCGTGGTCTATCTCTATACCACCCATGCTGATTATCGCTGTGATCCTGCGGACGAAGTGTTTCATCCGGCAGCGGATGATTCCTTTCCCATTCCCTATCTGCCCACGCAGCGCGATGCGGTTTGGAACCGCTACAAAAATTGTGCACGGACTGTCGATCGCTTGATTCGTCCGCTGTTGGACCGCAACCGGGTGGTGATCGTGACGGGCGATCACGGTGAAGCTTTTTTGGAAGATGGCACGTGTGGTCATGGAACAAAATTGAGCCGCTATCAAACGATGACACCGGCGATTGTTTATGCTCCGGGCATCAAGTCCGAGCGAATGGAACAGCCGACGATGCACGCTGATTTGCTGCCAACGCTTGTTGCATTGGTGGATCTGCCGATGAGTGATCTCAGTGTGTTTGATGGCAATCCAATTGCGAGCAATAGAGAGTTGAACAATTCGGGTTTGAATGAGCGAGTTTTTATGATTCGCGATTACTTAAGCGACGAAGCTTTGTTTGTGGGGCCTTGGACCACGTCGACTGAATCTGAACGGATCTTTGGAATCGGATGTCGAGTGTCGCTTGGCGAAAATCGCGTTCGCATCACCACCGCAATCAGTGATTCGGGGGACGCGGCAACGGATTTACCAGGCTCCCACCGTCAATCGAATAAAAAAATTAATTCGCAAATCCTGCAGGAATGGTTAAAGAAACGGTTTGATCGAGGCTGAAAATCTCAGGCGACGTCGCCATTCTGGTTTATTCGTCTTTCTCTGAAACCTTTGCTTCGCCTAGACTGCCCGCGTCGACTTGTCGGTTTGTGAACGCCCGGTGGCAATGACTGTCATCAATGATTGCAAGCGAAAACGACGAAGCGATCGATCACGGAGTCGAAACTAGTACGGATGCTACGGGAGTGCAGCGGCATGGAAGCCGGATTTTTATTGCGACGTTTCGTTATCGTGGCGGTTGGTTTTGCAGTAACCTTCGGGGTTGCTAGCTCATCCAACGCGGCGAACTTTCGGACTCAAAACTTCTTGATCCAAGCTCCGGATGCTCATTTGGCGCAGGCCGTGGGCGAAGCAGCCGAACGTTATCGCAACGATTTGGCGACTTATTGGCTCGGGGCTCCGTTGCCCCCATGGCCAGTCCCCTGTCCGGTTCGCGTCGTCTCGGGGCCGCGTCTAGCCGCTCAAGGCGTGACGACGTACAACCGTTCGCCCGTTCGTGATTTCCAAATGGAAGTCGTCGGAACGCCAGAACGAATCCTGGACAGCGTTCTGCCTCACGAAGTCACCCATACCATTCTTGCCACTCACTTTGGTCGTCCGCTGCCACGTTGGGCGGACGAAGGAATTTGTACGACGGTCGAGCATGACTCGGAGCGTCAGAAGCACGAAGCCAAGCTGCGAGAGTTCTTGGGAACTCGCCGCGGTATCGCGATGAACAAGTTGTTCCTGTTGACGGAATATCCAAGCGATGTGTTGCCGATGTACGCCCAAGGTTACTCGGTTTGCCGCTTTTTGATCGAGCAAGACAGCCCGCAAACGTTCATCAAATTTTTGCATGATTACATGCAGCATCCTTCGTGGACGGCAAACATTCGTAAACATTACGGCTACGAATCACTGGCCGAACTGCAAGACTACTGGCTCTCCTGGGTTGCTGCGGGGAGTGGTCCGGTAGAAAAATTTGCCAAACGTGACCTAAACAGCCGAGGCCCTAATAACCAAGGGTCAAACATCGATGTCGCTGGTAACAACGGGCCTGGCAACAATGTTGCGATCAATTCGCCGTCGAATTCACGGGCACCATCAAGTTCACGAACACCGGCAAACTCGCCCGCGGGCAGGTTTGCTAATGCTGGCGGCGTTCAACTCGCTCAGCTCGAAACACCTTCCCAGTCCGTCTCGCCGGCGACCGCACTAGCCAGTACACAGCCGAGCGGCTGGTACGAACGACGCAAATTAGAAGGCGCAGGGCAAGTCCGTCCGGTCCAGAGCAGTCAACCTGCGGCGACCAAAGTGGCAGGTTCGATGGCATCGGACCGTTTGCTCCCCCCCTCGGTTCGCGACAGCAGCCCCTATTCGGTGGCTCAACCGCAGCCGGAGCAGTCGTTTTCACGGAACGGAATCGCACTGCGTCCGATGGCTCCCGCCGCTGCTGGGCCGGTTTCCAGCTATCCAGGTGGCTCGGACATTCGCCAGCCGCCACGGTCACTTCTCCGCTAGTCAAATCGCGGTCAAGTATTCCTAAAAAACCAGTCGATACGAAGGTTTTTGGGGATGACTACCAAAACAACGCCAAACATGCTATTTTCTCACCCTCAATAGAACTCTGTGAGAGAATTCTCCGTCAATATTACGCTTTCCTCGATTGAATCGATTCATGGCTAAACCACACCATAAGCTGAAAAAAGCTAACCACGGACAACGTCCGGCTAACGCAAAAGCTCGTAAAGCAAAGCGTCGTAAAGTTAAAACCTAATCTACCGCTGCCCGCACAACTAACGGAGCAGTTCGTGGCTAAAAGCGATCTTATCGTCGATTTGGCACTGTTGGACCTCGATAACCCCATCGCGGATATCGAGGACATTCGCAAGCTAAATCCGCAACGTTTCGAGATGGAACATCTGACCGGTATCCTCTACGAGGACACCGAACGCTCGGTGTGCGCCGGTTATAAAGATGTCACCGAAGATGAATTTTGGGTGCGTGGCCATATGCCAGGCATGCCGATCATGCCTGGCGTGATCCAGCTTGAAGCGGTCGCCCAGCTGTCGAGCTACTTCACCCAGCGACACGACTTGCTCGGCGCCGCGATGGTCGGCTTTGGCGGTCTGGACGAGGCTCGCTTTCGCGGCGTTGTCACCCCAGGCGACAAGCTGATTCTGCTGATCGAGCTGAAAAAAGCGAGCCGTGGTCGCATGATCGTCGCCAAATTCCAAGGCGTCGTTGATGGCAAGCTTGTCGTCGATGGCATCCTGCGAGGCATCCCGATTCCGATCGACTCGGTCAAAAAGCATCTGGAGTCGCGCCAATCGCGTTAAGCGGTGTTGGCGTTTGATCTTTCTTGAAGCCCCTGCGTGTTTTTCGCAATGCACGCACGTGCCTCTCTTTATACGCGTGCCAGTTCAGACACGAGCCAGCTCAGACATTGGCCAGCTCAGACATTGGCCAGCTCAGACACGCGACTGCTCGGTCAATTGACGGACCATCTCGGCCGCGTCATTGGTCTGCTGAAAAATGGCGCGTTGGCATTCTGACCAGCCGTTTCTCGCTGCCATTTCTTTGACAAAGCCCAGCTCGCTTTCACAGCCCAGGTCGACAGCCACGTCGCGTAGTTGATCGACCAATCGGCAAGCGATCGTGACCACTGGTTCGACGCGATAGTCACGCGTATTGACCAAGCTCGCAGAGCTACCAAACCTCGCGGCTCGCCATTTGTTTTGACGAACCATCATCGGATGGCAATCAAATTGGTAGGTCCCCTCGTCAATCTCGTCGCTCAGATGTTTGACCAAGCATTGGATCAGGGCGGCCAATCCGCACACCGAATCGATGTCGCCGGGCATATCACAGACGCGGACTTCGACGGTGCCAAAATTGTGATGCGGCCGTACGTCCCACCAAATCTCGCGGATCGTGTTGATAAAGCCGGTTTCGACCATGTGATTGACCAGCCAAACATACTCGCTCCAATTCCGCATCAGCGTCGGTAATCCGGCCGTGGGCAACCCTTCCATCAACTTCGAGCGATGCGAGTGCAATCCGGTGTCACGCGTTTGCCAATAGGGACTGCTTGTCGAAAGCGCCAACAACAACGGCAAGTATTGCATGATGCGGTCGCAAATCATCACTGCTTTGTCGCCGGTGTCCACGCCGACATGAACGTGCAGTCCAAAGGTGATCATTCGACGTGCGAGTTCTTGTAACAAATCGAGCAAGTTTATGTATCGCTCGGTCGGCGTAACTTGCTGGTTCTCCCAGCGACTGAAGGGATGGGTGGATCCCCACCACAATCGCATGTCCAACGAATCGGCGGCACTTTGCACTTGCCGAATTTTGCCAAGCAGGTCTTCGCGGATCTCGCCAACATCGCCACATACCCCGCTGATCACTTCGACACAGCACTGCATCAATTCGGGTTTGATCGTCGTATGCAGTTCTTCGGGGATTCGTTTGAGCAGCGTTTCGCAACCGTTGACAAGCTCCATTGTGTTGCCATCACAGAGTCCCATTTCGATTTCGACTCCGAGAGTATGAGTCGGATTCGAGGTAAAGTTTAACTTGGCCATGGGCGTCGTCTCCGCGAGATTCGTTGCTAGGAACGGGGGATAAACGTTTGTGGTGCCATTGCGAAATCGACATTGTCAAGCCAATATCGCTACGCGTTTTCTGTGGGAACGGGGGTGCGACTAGGGTCGAAGTAGGCGATCACCGAGGCGGCGAAAAGTTTGGCACCGACCATGATCGCTCGCTCGTCGATGTCAAATGCAGGAGTATGTAGCGGAGCATGTCCGACTTGATCGCCTGCGACGCCAAGTCGAAACATCGCTCCGGGAATCTGTTTCAAGTAATACGAAAAGTCTTCGCTGCCCATGCTCGGTTCATCGATCCACTCGATTGCACCTGCGGTGAAGGCTGCTGTGGCGGTATCCGTTAGCATGTCGACCAGTGAGTCGTTATTGACCACGGCGGGGGCTGAAAATCCAAGCTCCATTTTGACTTTGCAATTGTTTTCAATTTCTGTCGCTCGACAGACATCTTCGAGCGTTTCCAACGCAATGCGTCGCGAGTGGGAGTCGAGTGATCGCAGGGAACCTGATAGCGATGCAGAGTCGGGAATCACATTGGTGCTATGCCCGGCGTGCAGTTCGCCGACGGAAAACACCACGGTTTGGTGAGCGTTAACGGTGCGTCCAAGCCGACGAAATGCCGATTGCACCCAGTGCGTGATCGCATCGATCGGGTCGTTTGTCAGGTGTGGGCGGGCACCGTGGCCGCCGTTGCCATGGATCGTGACATGCACGGCATCACAGGCGGCGGTTAATGTGCCGTGACGCAGTCCAATGCAGCCCACCGATCGTGTCGGATCGACATGCAAGGCTAGGATGGCATCGATGTCTCGTAGTGCATGATGGTGGATCATGTAGCGAGCCCCCGTTGCTAATTCTTCGGATGGCTGCATGATCGCACGCACCGCGATCGGCCAGGGCAATTGGTTTGCTTTGTGCATCTCCGTTAAAATTTGGATTGCGGCGACGACCACAGTGGCATGGACATCGTGCCCACACGCGTGCATCACTCCGTCGCACGTACTGCGATAATCGACCGCTTTGGAATCGCTGATTGGTAATGCATCAATGTCACCCCGAATCGCAATCCAGCGATCGGGGTCGTGTTTGAACGTCACCAAGTCCGCAGTTAATCCGCGTTTATCGATCGGGATGTGAGTCGGTAATCCAAGTTTGGTGAACGCGCAAGTCAAATATTCCGTCGTTTGATACTCGGAATCCGAGAGTTCAGGGTGTTGATGTAAGTAGCGACGCATCGAAACCCAGTCTGCATGCAGGGGTTCTGCGACCTTGATCAGTTGCGGTAGCCAGGTTTGTGAGTCAGTCATAGCAGTGGGTAGAGCAATTGGGATGCCAGATTGTGCCGATTCGTGAGCAAGACAGGCGGGAAGTCCATCCCACGGGCTGTCTACGGGATGACCGACACGTCGGCCGTCATCACATGCGATTCGCCCGGTTTCAGAGTCCGGCTATACGAGCCCACGTTAGCGGTTTCGATACAGGCCATTGATGTCCATTCGTCGTCACCAAAATCGGCCATCGCGGCACTCTTGTTGATCCACGGATTCCAGACGACGGTGCACTGCGAATTGGATTTCGAGACTTGGATCGACCGTGCCATCGCAGGGTCACGCAAGATGCAGGTCGAGGTGGTGTCGAGGTAAACGCGGTCGCATTCGCCGCTGAATTGGATCGATTCGTCGGTCGCTGGTTTTTCTTTCATGCCGTCGACCTTGTCGATGTAGGCGGCCGACTCGAGGCCCTCGATTACCACTTGATGGATGTCTTTGACGGCGAGGTAGGTGTGAAGTGCTTCCTCGAATGATGCAGGCTCGTTGGCTTGATCCGACAGCTTCACCGCCAGCGACATGCCGAGCGATCGTCCGAACGTGACCGTGTACGTCAGTTCGAAATCGTCAATCTGAACGCCGAGCCTCAGCGATACATCGCCGTCATTATTGATCTGGGCGGCAACCAAATCCCACGTCCGAATACGCGCATAACCGTGCCCTGGAGCACTCGGGTCGGATGCATTGGGGCCAAACCAAGGAAAGCAAATGGGGACACCGCCGCGGATCGCCTTGCCCTCAGCGAATAACGATTTTCGGC
>CAXBHV010000084.1:0-11486 GCA_963974855.1 uncultured Rhodopirellula sp.
GATCGATGGTTGCCAACCTGCGGCAAACGCGCCGCTTGGAAAGACGCCAAGCATCGATGCGACAATTCTTTGCACCGATCGTGATGGACGCACTTGCGAATCAGGATCCCGCCGAAGTGCTGCGGCCACGTGAGGCGAATTTGTCGGTCATGTTTTGCGACCTGCGAGGTTTTACTCAAAAGAGTGAAGAACAATCCGACCACCTGCTGGAATTGCTAAACCAAGTCAGCGAGTCGCTTGGCGTGATGACCCGAGCCATCCTCGATTGCGGCGGCGTGATCGGCGATTTCCATGGCGATGCCGCGATGGGATTTTGGGGCTGGCCGATCGCTCAGTCTGACAACGTCATTCGGGCGGCCAATGCTGCGATTCAAATTCGTCGGCAACTTGCGATCATTAGCGAAATGGAGGAGAGCGAAATCGGACATCGCTTCCAACACGGCATCGGGATCGCGACAGGCAATGCCGTGGCGGGTCAAATTGGAACCGTCGATCAAGTCAAAGTCACCGCGTTTGGCCCCGTCGTGAATCTCGCCAGTCGTCTGGAAGGTCTGACCAAACAGTTCGGGGTGCAAACGATCATCGATGAACCGACGGCCACGGCGCTGAGGGGGATGGGGCATGATGATCGCGGAGCAACAAGCGACACTCGTGGAGATGACGGAGCGATAAGCGACAGGGGCTCGCCAATGGTGACTCGGCGATTGGCACTGGTGCGTCCGGCAGGACTGATACAACCGGTCAATATCTACGAACTCAGCATCGCTAGCGAATCGCTCAATGACGCTGATCTGGCGACGTATCAACGAGGCCTCGAGGCGTTTATCGAGGGCGATTGGACGATGGCGTGTGACGCCTTTGCTTGCATTGCTGACCACGATCGTCCCAGCCAGCGAATTCTTGGCCAAATGGCACGCCAGGGACAATCGCCGCCTGCGGGATGGTTAGGAGTGCTGGATCTGGAAAAGAGCTAGGTTTTGTCGGGGGCGCCCTCTCTCCCTAGCGGTGCCGGGGACTTACAATAGGGCTCAAATCCACCCCAAACCTCCTAGACTAACCGTGGTACGCAATGGGATTGCAACAACTTCGCTCAAACCAGTTCATCGTTCTTCGCATCGCTTGTTTCACCGCTTTGCTCGGTGCTCAGGCCTACTTTCCGAGTGAATCTGCGGCTCAATTGTCCGATAGCGATCGGGCACGATTGGTGTCCCAGATTCGCTATGACACCAGCCAGATCACGGAGGACCGATTCCCCGATTTGGACTTGGCGAAACAAGACGTCGCCGAAAAGATCGGTTCGGTGCGACAGTTCATGCATGCTCAACGCTCGCAGAGCAATGGCCAAGCGTGGCTGGATTACCTTGATCTGGACCCATTGTCCGAAGCCCTGCAGTCCGACTCGCTCTCGGACGTCGCACGAACCGCGATCGATGTACGTTACCGTCTGATCGGAAACATCGAAGGGCTCGAAATGAACTCGCTGACACAGCTCCGCAGTTCGATCGAAAAATTGCTCGCTGCCATCCGCTTCCGTGATGGCGAGAAAGCGGCCGAACAACTCGCCAAGCAACTCGAGTCATTGGCTGAGCGAATCGAGGCGATGGACCGTGTGCCGTCGGCCGAAGACGCGGCGGCTCTTTCGGCATTGGTGTCACTGTTGGAGGAATCACAGCAAGCACGCGGCGTGGTTGCGTCGATTCGCGAAGTCTTTGGACGTCCCAACATCGCAGTTTTTGTTGGGGAGTCTGCAATCCAGCAAGCCGTAAATCGCGACGTCAATCGATCACGTCCGATCCGCGACTGTATTCTTGGCACTCGCATCGTTGGCGAAGCTTACACGACCGGCTTCGTCACGGCCAATCTATTGCCATCGATGGGCGCGGCAAGAATCCAAGTCTCGCTCAATGCTGATGTTGCCACTCGCAGCACTGGCTACAACGGCCCGGTGAAACTTCGCACTGTTGGTAATGCTCAAGTCTCTGCCACACGCACTTTGAACATCAACGAGTCGGGGGTAACGATGGAGCCCGCCTATGCGACGGCAGCGTTGCACACCGACATCACCGCGATTGAGCACAAGCTGAAACTGGTCCGCCGGATCGCGAGAAAGAAAGCTGCCGAACAAAAACCCAAGGCGGACCGCATCGCCGTCGAACGAATGCGTCAGCAAGTGGGCGCAGAATTTGCCCAACAAACTCAAGAAGCGAGTGGCATCGAAACGCCCAACATCTCGGCGAGAATTGCTCCGACGTTAAACCGATTGTCGCTTATTGACCCTGCTCGGTTGTGGGGCTCGACCGACGATGCCTTGTTTGTCGACACCACATTGCGTCGCAACGATCAAATCTCGACGACCGTTTCACGGCCGGCGATTTCATCCTCGTACACCGCCGCGATTCAAATCCAAGAATCGGTTGTTGATAATGCGTTGGGCCCTTTCCTGGCGGGCCGGACCGTCAACGAAGCGATGATCAACGACTTGCTAGCCGAATCAGGCCGACCGGTTGAAAAGAAAGAGGGCGAGGACGCTGAGCCACCGTTTGAAATTGATTTTGCTCGACTGCAACCGATCGTGTTCGAAGCTCGCGACGGAGCCATTCGCTTTGGGGTTCGCGGAACTCGCTTTGCACAAGGCGAACGCGAATTGAAGGTGCCGATGGAAATCACCGCCACCTACCGACCTGCGATGACCCCCGAAGGACACGCCATTTTGATCCGTGATGCCGACGTGAATGTCGACTTCCCGGGACGCAAACGGCTGAGTGTTTCGCAAGCGGGATTGAAGCGAACGATTCAGAAACGATTCGACGACGTATTCCCTGAGAGTCTTTTGCAACGCGATATCAAAGTTCCTGATACCGTTGAAATCGAAGCGATTCGCGGACGGCAATACCGTGCTCATCACATCGATTCACGTGACGGATGGTTAACCATCGCCGTGCGCTAAAGACCGCCGAACTATTTGATTAGCGGTACCAGCGTCATTGATAGATATGCCGCTCTACCCGGTGCCTTACGGCCCACGGCTCAAAAAAAAACGCCGCTTGAGTGATCAAGCGGCGTTTTTCGTTTCCAATCGGTCTCCGTTGGTTTAGAAACGAGTTTGAAACTGTGTGTAGACGAACTGGGCATCGTCGTTAGACAACACGCCTGGAGTTTGGTCGTAGTAATCGCCGGCAAAGAAATACGAGTAGCCGAACAGCAGGCTGCTACGCGGGTTCAAATTGACGTTCAGTGTGACGTCGATCTCGTGTCCCAATTCCTTGTCCTCGGCCAGTGCGGTCGTGTTATACGGCTGCATCGTCACGTCGTAGGGCGTTGTTGCGGTATCCAGTAGGAAGTAGTGGTACCAAACCAACAGGTTGACGTTGGGTCCAAGTACCGGAGTGATGAACTGCATGTTGATGTCGTGAAGATTACGACGGCCAAACAAGTCCATAAAACCGTTGTATTTGTGGGCCAACGGGAATTGGTGATCGAACGCATCATCACCGCGAGCGACGAAGTCCGCATCGCCACCGGAGGCATAGTCATACCAGAACCAAACGGTGGGCTTCCAATTGGCGACTTTCAGTTTGCGTCCCAGTCCCCCGGTAAAGAAACCGGCGTCGTGGCTACTGCCGTTGCTGTTAGAACCAAACTGGACACCACCTTCGACTTCGTAAAGCAGATCGCCATTGCTGCCGGCGACGCGTGAACCCAGAGTGTGATAATCAAAGTTATTGACGCTGTCATCGAGCCCCAGGTAGTACATATCCAAGGTGCCGATATCCAACCCTTTGCGGGTCAGGTAGGTACCGTAGAAATCGACGGTCTCGTCAGCGTCGTCGATCTTGCTTTCGGTCGCCGTGTTGCGGTTCACGGGATGAACAAAGAATCCATCCACATTCCAATCATCGTTGGAATACATCAAGCGACCACCCTCGAACGTGCGACGGGTGTTAGCCCAATCCAATGGCGAGATCAACCGCTGGTTGCCGTACAATAATTCTTGGCGACCGACGCGTGCGGTCAGCTTGCTGCATCCGTCTGAGAACAAGTTCACGTCGGCGAACAAGTTCTGGATTTCACCGCGATTTTCTTCGATCGGGCGGTTGTTGAAGAATTCGCCTCCCGAATCGGCGTACAAGTACTCGCCATACAAACGAATGTACTCGTTCATGCGATAGTCCGAGAACAATCGTAACCGGGTCAACCAAAAATCGTCGTCGCGTCCGGTCAACCCAAGTCCACGCATCCCTTTTTCGTCGTGATGGCGAACGCGAACTTCACCACCGAGATCAAGCTTGCCATCGGCGAGGCCCTTGAGTGAATCACCCAAAAACGAGGGGCCGTTGTAGCAAGGATCATTCAAGTAGCTGAAATCGTTCGCATAGAACACGCCACCGTAGGCATTTTTCATCTTCTCGGTTGCAGCGTCCGATTGCTTTTTTGTGCAACAGGTACTGTTACAGCATCCACATGGCGCCGACGCATAGCTAGCGGGGGCTGGCATCGCCTCGGGATACACTGCGGTTTCCGATAAGGGGGCAGCCGCGTCGAGCGCAGCTTCATCCACACCTTCGTAATCCGTATCACTAACCACACGAACCGCAGACTCGACGTAGACCGTCTCGGTTGCGGATCCCGATGGACTGAGATCGTTGTATTGATCTGCCTGGGCCGCGTTGATTGTAAATAGGGTCGAGAGAGCGGCTAAAAGTGCTGCGCGTGACCGGCGTCGTTTTGGATTGGGCATAGTCGAGAGGTTCCTTCCTCAATGGAATTTTCTTTGCAAAGCCAGAGTAAGGGTCCACGGTTTTGCATCATGCGTTCCCGCGCTTTATTAATGCGTTCTGCATCAACAAGAACATCATTCAAGGTGAGAATTTCCCATTCCCGCCGGAGCCCTACAGCCTCAGCGATTGAGACCTTTCTTCGCATCGGCTTCCCAAAGGGATGGGATCTGCAAGAAATTGCTGGCACCTAACAATGAGATCGATCGCGATAAGCCGAACGACCGGCCTCAATCGTTACCGTTGATACAGCATGCTGCACGCGGCGGACGCACACGCTCTGACATGCCTCGATGACGGCTTGCGTGCCTAACAAATAGGCAATTGCCGACATTCTAAGCGAATCGGGGCGTCAGCTCTGCGATTCGAGTTTTGCCTGTTCTGAAAAACCTGACATCGTTAACGTGCATTTCAACACCACTGATGCCACCACAGCGTGCGGCACGCCGCACTAGATACAAATTCCCCCAATGTGGCCCGTCTCTTGGCCCGTTAGTTGCCTAAGGCTCTAGACCATAACGAAGCCCCCCGCAGCACAACATTTGGTCATCCGATTGCAATCTTGCGGGTGTCACCATTTTACTTTTCATCTTCTTCCTACGGCGCAACGCCCGGGTTTGTACAAATGCCTTCCGTACCCTTCTATCGATCCCTCAAGAACCTTATTCGAAGCAGATTTGTTTTCTCTGCCACCGCTGTGTTGCTTTTGTTCGTCACCGGCTGCGGCGGTTCGAAAATCACGTTAGAAGACTTAGAAGCGGCAGCCGCAAAGCTGCCACAAAACGATACACCGGCGTCCACGACAGAAAATGAAAACGCTGTCGTCACCGACATGTTGGACATCGAAAAGCCATCGCTGAAGTTTGGCTTTATCAAACTGACCGACTGTGCACCGCTCGTGATTGCGAAAGAAAAAGGGTACTTCCAAGACGAAGGCTTGAACGTCGAAATCGAGGCTCAGTCGAATTGGAAAGTTCTGCTGGACCGTGTCATTGACGGGCAACTCGACGGCGCTCACATGCTAGCCGGCCAACCTATCGGAGCAACGATCGGATTTGGCACCAAAGCTCACATTATCACCGCATACAGCTTGGACTACAACGGGAACGGCATCACGGTCAGCAACGACATCTGGACTCAGATGCAAGAGAACGACGAGAGCCTGAAATCGCCAACACCGCCGCATCCAATCTCGGCAAAATCGCTCAAGCCCATTGTCGATAGCTACAAGCAAGAGGGCAAAGATTTCAATATGGGGATGGTGTTCCCCGTCAGCACGCACAACTACGAAATCCGTTACTGGTTAGCAGCCGCAGGGATTCACCCTGGCTTCTACAACAAAGACAACATCACGGGCATGGTTGACGCCGACGTCTTGTTGTCGGTCACGCCACCGCCACAAATGCCTTCGACACTCGAAGCAGGCACGATCCTTGGTTACTGCGTCGGCGAACCTTGGAACCAACAAGCGGTTGCCAAGGGAATCGGCGTCCCGGTAACAACCAACTATGACATTTGGAAGAACAATCCAGAAAAGGTGTTCGGAGTGTCCGCCGAGTGGAACGAAAAGTATCCCAACACTCACATCGCAGCCGTCAAGGCGTTAATTCGAGCAGGCAAATGGCTCGACGAAACCGACACCGATGGCAAACTGACCAATCGCGAAGAAGCGGCCAAGATCTTGAGTGGCAAAGATTACGTCGGAGCCGACGAAGATCTGATCAAACAAAGCATGACGGGTACCTTTGTCTTTCAAAAGACCGACGTACGCCCGATGCCCGATTTCAATGTGTTCTTCAAGCATTACGCCAGCTACCCGCATTACAGCGATTGCATTTGGTTCCTGACCCAAATGCGTCGCTGGGGGCAGATCACCGAAAGCAAACCGGCCGAGTGGTACGAAAAGACCGCAAAAGAAGTCTACAAACCTGAAATCTACCGCAAGGCCGCAGCAATGTTGGTTGCGGAAGGAAAAGTTTCGACGGAAGAAATTCCTGAGGGCGAATATGACGGCTATCGACCGGCAACCAACGAGTTCATCGACGGCAATACCTACGATGCTCGTGACCCCATCGGCTATATCAACAGCTTCGTGATTGGCAACAAAGACGGCGACGCTACCGAGGCAACGCCCACAAAGCTGTAACGCAAAACCGTTGCTAAACGGTTGGCAACATACATCGATATTTCTGTCTTCCCTCTCCCTCGCCACGTAGCAAGTAGCGGGGGAGAGGGGGGGATCGAAACAGCAGCGTGATGCCGTTGATTGGCATAGCCCTCTCCGGCCGCTATCACGCCCGACTCTCCCAACCGCGAGAGTGAAGCAGAAAGCGAGCTCTCCGTCCGCAGCGGCGGAGACAACGAACTTATTTGACCATCGCGTCACAAAACAGAACTACCGCAATCGAGAGATGAAGATGAATTGGCGTGGAACCGCTTTAAGACTTTGCAACGTCGCTGGGATGCCGATTTTCGAGCCGTTCGTTCGGCTTGCCGCTGGCGAAGATCCCAAAGAACAATTCAAAGGGATTGCGAAGTTCGTTTTGTTGCCGATTGTAGCTATCGCGTTGTTCGTCGGTGCATGGTCGTTGGCCGCGAAAACGGTCGTGACCGAAAGCATGCAATTGCCAAGTCCATCAGCGACTTGGCAAGCCGGTGCAGATTTGTTCGCGATGCATTTTGCACAACGAGCTGAAGATCGCGTAAAAAAAGACGAAATGCTTGCCGAAGCGATCAGCTTCATGGCACAAGCCAAGACGCTCGAGAATCAAGCGGTCACAGCTTCGCCCAGCAATAAAGAATCGTTGCTTGCCAACGCGTTGATCTACAAAAAGAAGGCGGTTCAAGCCGCGAACTATGTCCCCTCGAGTGCGCCGACCTTTATCGACCAAATTTTCACCAGTCTGAAGACCGTTTTCTTTGGCTTTGCGATTGCAACCTTGATCGCGGTTCCGCTGGGCGTGCTGTGCGGCATGAGCCCATGGTTCAACGCCGCGTTGACGCCCGCGATTCAAATGTTCAAACCGGTCAGCCCGCTGGCTTGGTTACCCCTTGCCAGCCTCGTGATCATCTGGGCTTACAGCAACTCACAGCCAGGCGAAACGTTTTTTGAAAAGGCGTTTTTGATTTCCGCCGTAACCGTATCGCTCTGCTCGCTTTGGCCGACGCTTGTCAACACAACGCTTGGTGTCGCCAGTGTAGATAAAGACTACTTGAATGTCGCTCGCGTGCTGAAACTGACTTGGTCCCAAAAGTTGTTCAAGATCATTTTGCCTGCCAGCTTGCCGCTAATGTTCGCGGGATTGCGAATCAGTCTTGGTGTTGGATGGATGGTGTTGATCGCAGCGGACATGTTGGCTCAGAACCCTGGGCTTGGAAAATTTGTTTGGGATGAATTCCAAAACGGCAGTAGCACCACCTACGCACGAATCGCCTTCAGTGTCTTGATTATTGGTCTGATCGGCTTGGTACTTGATCGCATCATGATCTGTTTACGCAACATGGTTAGTTTCGGAAACCCGGTCGCGGGCTAGGGGGATCGCTGTCCTCTGTCTGCTTTCCGGAAAACCTTCACTCACGAACAAACGAGAGAAACGATGAGCGTAGCCGTCCTTCCTAATCCAACGATTGAAACACGACTCGATCATTCCCCACCCAACCCGATTCTGACGATGCGTAACGTGTCCAAGGGGTACGGCAGTGGTGTGACTCGCAATGAAGTTCTTCAGAACATCAACTTGAATATTCGCGAAGGCGAATTTTTAGCAGTGGTTGGTTTCTCCGGCAGCGGAAAGACCACCTTCACTCAATTGTTGGCGGGATTGATCCAGCCCGATAGTGGCGAAATTTTGATGGAAGGTGAACCGATCACCGGGCCGGGGCCCGATCGCGGTTTGGTGTTCCAGAACTATTCGCTACTGCCTTGGTTGACCGTTCGCGGCAACATTGCGTTGTCGGTCGATAGTGTGTTCCGCACGTGGGGCAAAGGCGAACGCCGCGACCATGTCGAAAAGTTCATCGAGATGGTCGGTCTCAGTCACGCCGCCCATCGTCATCCTCACGAATTGTCCGGCGGCATGCGGCAACGCACCTCGCTGGCTCGTACTTTGGCAATGAAACCCAAGGTGCTGCTGCTGGACGAACCCCTTTCTGCACTGGACGCGTTAACTCGTAGCGTGTTGCAGGAAGAGATCCTGAAGATTTGGGAAGAGGAACGTCAAACTTGTTTGATGATCACTAACGATGTCGATGAAGCGATTTTGGTCGCCGATCGCATCGTCGCCTTGAACCCAGGCCCGCGTGCTTCGCTCGGTCCGATGTTCACCGTCGAACTCGACCGTCCGCGTGAAAAGTCGTCGCTAAACCACAACGAACGCTTCAAAGGATTGCGCAACGCGGTCACCAATTACTTGGTTGCGGTACGCCAAAAGTCACGCTCGGACGAGGCCGCTGTTTCGACGGCACCCAAGTTTGAACTACCCGACATCGAGCCGGTCAGTCTGACAAAGCCTCATCGTTTCATTGTCAATTCACCGGCTCAATAAAAACTAACCAGCACAGTAACAACTAAACGGAAAAGAACATGGCTGGCTACGTAGAAATGTTTCGTCTCGGCAAGACGTATGACACGCTGAAGGGTCCTGCGGTCATTGTCGAAGACTTTAACTTGAACATGAAGCAGGGCGAATACGCGAGCTTGCTGGGACATTCCGGTTGCGGCAAGAGCACCGTGCTAATGATGGTTGCGGGACTCTGCGATATCACTGATGGGGGCGTCGTCGTCGCAAATCACGAAATCGATGGCCCCGGTCCCGATCGCGGTATCGTATTCCAATCTCCTTGCTTGATGCCTTGGATGACCGCACTCGAGAACGTTCTGTTGGGTGTCGACCAAGTTTATCCACATGCGACCAAGAAGCAGCGTCACGATCTTTCGGCATATTACCTGTCACTCGTCGGTCTGGGCAACAAATTGCGCACGCGAGCGTCAGATTTAAGCCAAGGCATGCAACAACGCGTCGGCATTGCCCGCGCCTTTGCCCTCAAACCCAAAATGCTTTTGCTTGACGAGCCGTTTGGAATGCTCGACTCGCTGACACGGATGGAACTGCAAGAAATCCTGCTTGAGATACTGATGCGAGACAAAGTGACCACGATGATGATCACCCACGATGTAGACGAGGCTCTGTTTATGAGTGACCGCGTCGTGATGATGACCAACGGCCCGCGTGCTACCGTGGGTGCAATTTTCGACATTCCGTTTGACCGACCACGTGTTCGCACCGAAGTGCTCGAGCATCCGGAGTACTACGATTACCGTGAAAAACTGCTTTGCTTCCTCGAGGAACAAGACCACAAAAAACTGAAACAAGACGTTGCGGAGCACGAGGCAAAGAAGGCTGAAGATGTAAACGAGGAGGACACCGTATGTGCCTAGTTCTTCCGAGCCGGCTCTCCAACGCATTCCTGTGCGACGTTCGAACCTACGATGTCAACGACAATCGCTGTGTTGATAACGAAGGCGAATCTAAACTCGATCGTTTGGCAATCGAGTGCCTCGAAAGCGGAACTGCATGTGTCAGCACTTTCCACGAAGACACGCTACACGCCGCAGTCGCGTTTCCGATCTATCGCAGTGAAACCATCGTTTCGATCGTCGTCTTGGCCACCAAGGCCGACGATCAATCGCCTGGCGTGTTTGAAGTCTGGTCGCCTGTGGGCATCCACGACGAACTTGCCTTAACCTCTGGGTTTTACGGCAATCTAACTCGATTTCAAAACGTTTCGTCTTTCGTTCGCTTTGAAAAAGGCTCGGGATTACCGGGGCAAGTCTGGAATTCGTTGCGCGCGATCATCCACGATGACCTGGCCAGCCACAGCGGTTTCCTGCGTGCAGCGGGCGCCAGCGCGGGCAGTTTGCAAACCGCCATTGGGATTCCTGTTGCAGGTGAGAACTACGTCGCTTCGGTGCTCCTGCTCAGCAGCGAAGTCACGCCGATGGCACGCGGTTTTGAAGTTTGGCGAGCGGATGCCGATGGTGGTTACACACTCAAATCTGCCAGTTACGCAGACCCCACGATCGAGCTTGCCATTGGGACCGCGATGCCAGCAACCTCAGGAATTCCGGCGTTGGCATCGGAACACGGTGGAGCAACCGTGTCCGAGAACCCCACGTTTTTGCGAGCCGGTCGGCAATTCGATGAGAACGCTACTCCGATCCAAGGTTGTCTTGCGATCCCGTTTTATGAATCCGACGCCATTACGAGCGTCACGGTGTTGTTGTTTTAATCATGTCCATCGCACTTCCTATCGTTCAGTCGTCACCTGACTTGGTCGAGCAATTGCTGACCGAGCAGCAGTCGCTCTCTGCAGTCGAACAATTCAGTTCGGCTCACGACAGCGAAGCGGGTGCAACTCCGGCACAAGCACGTTACTATCGCAGTTTGATGCCCGCTTCGCCTCCGGGCCCCGGGCAACAGTATTCGTTTGATGTCGACCTCGATCAATGCAGTGGCTGCAAAGCCTGTGTTGTTGCTTGCCACACCATGAACGGACTGGACGAAGATGAAAGCTGGCGTCGTGTTGGCACGTTGACGATCGGCGAGCCCGAAGCACCGCGGATCCAACACGTTACGACTGCCTGTCATCACTGCGAAGACCCAGGGTGTTTGAGCGGATGTCCGGTCAAGGCCTACGAAAAGGATCCTGACA
>CAXBHV010000085.1:0-11452 GCA_963974855.1 uncultured Rhodopirellula sp.
AATCGTCGTTTCACCGGTATATACCGAACGACCGACTTAACCACCAGCGATCCAAACTACCCGCGATTCACACGAACACTTTTAGGAAATCAAAGCGATGAAACTTCATAATGCAATGTGGCCGGGACTGGTTGGCAAAGGAACCGACGAAGGCCAGGAGCCACCGATCAGCCTCGAGCGAATGCTCGACTTGACCGCTGCTGCTGAAGTTAACGGACAAAAGTTCGATGGTATCGATTACTTCTTGTTCCTGCCTCACACCAATCCCGAAGCCAGCGACGACGAGATTCGCAAAATTGCCGACTTGATCGCCAGCAAAGGTTTGGCGGTTGGTTCGTTAGTCGCGCCGATTTGGCCCGGCACCGTCGGTGATTCAGCAATGGGCGATGCCGAGCAACAAGCCAAGTTCCTCTCGGCAGTGAAGATGGCTTGTCGTATCGCGGGCATCTTCAACGACCACGGTGTGCGTCAGTACGGAGCGATCCGCATCGACAGTGCCGAGTTTGGTGTCGAAAAGTGGCGTGAGGACACAAAGGCAAACACTCAAAAGATTGCCAACACGTTCAAAGAAGCGGCCAAGATTGCGGCCGACCATGGCGAGCGTCTGGCGGCCGAAGGCGAAATCTGCTGGGCCGGCATGCACAGCTGGAAAGACATCCTCGATTTGCTCGAAGCGGTCGGGATGCCCGAATCGCTTGGATTCCAAGCTGACTTGGCTCACACCTACCTGTACTTGATGGGCTACAACGCGCCCGAGCATGCCCTGCTGCATGAAGGCTACAGCGACGAAGAGTTCTATGCGGCCTATGAAAAGATGACTGACAAACTTCGCCCCTGGACGATCGACTTTCACGTCGCGCAGAATGATGGCGAAGTTCACGGTGCGGGCTCGCACGACAAGACCGGCAAACATTGCCCGGCGGATGATCCCAACGGTAAACTCGATATCGTCAAGTGCTCGGGATACTGGCTCAAAGACGCCGATAAACGTGGCATCAAGCACATTTGCTGGGACGGATGCATGTTCCCCAATGCGATGCTCGAAGACCCTCACACATGGAGCACGATTCTCGATACCATGATCAAGGTCCGCGACACGCACTGCACCACGCAAACCGCCTAATCCGCTTTCGCTAACGCTCCACCGCGAACGAATCGAACTCGCTTACAAACGCAACAAGGAAACACGCACGATGAAGCCGCTTAATATTGGTATGGTTGGATACGGGTTCATGGGACGAACTCACTCGAACGGTTATGCCCAAGCGAACCACTTTTTCCCATGCGAATACAAGCCGGTTCTGAAGGCGGTGTGTGCCCGCAATAAAGAAAAGGCACAAGCGTTCGCGGATAACTGGGGTTACGAGTCGGTCGAAACCGATTGGCGCGAGATGCTCAAGCGTGACGACATTGATGCCATCGATGTGTGCACGCCCAACAACTTGCACAAAGAAATTTCGATCGCGGCCGCCGAAGCGGGCAAGATGGTGCTTTGCGAGAAGCCGCTGGCAATGAATCAAGCCGACGGCGAAGAGATGTGCCAAGCGGTCGAAAAGGCTGGCGTCAAAAACATGGTCTGGTACAACTATCGCCGCGTGCCTGCCGTCACGCTGGCGAAACAACTGATCGACGAAGGTCGCTTGGGACGGATCTTTCACTACCGAGCGAACTTCCTGCAAGACTGGACGATCAATGCCGACGTGCCTCAGGGCGGTGCGGCAACGTGGCGTTTGGATGCCGAAGCGGCCGGCAGCGGCGTGACCGGCGACTTGTTGGCCCACTGTATCGATACAGCACTTTGGCTCAACGGCAGCATCAAAGATGTCTCGGCCGTCACCGAGACGTTTGTCAAAGAGCGGATGCACAGCGAAACGGGCAAGAAAGAGCCAGTCAAGATCGACGACGCATGTAGCTTTCTCTGCCACTTCGATAACGGTTCGCTCGGCTTGTTCGAGTCGACACGTTATGCTCGCGGCCACAAGGCGCTGTACACGTTCGAGATCAATGGCGAACACGCATCGATTCGCTGGGACCTGCACGATTTGCATCGCCTCGAGTACTTCGATCACGCCGACGATTCGATCGTTCGTGGTTGGCGAAGTGTTCACATCAGTGATGGCGAACAACCGTACATGAAAAATTGGTGGGTTCCCGGACTGAACATTGGTTACGAGCACACGTTCATTCACCAAGTCGCCGACTTCCTGAAATCACTGGAAACCGGCGAACAGATGCACCCCAATTTCCGCGATGCACTCGAAACGCAAAAGGTTTGCGACGCGGTCTTGGATAGTGCAGCCCAACGCGCCTGGAAGGACGTCTAATGACTCGCGAAGATTTGCTCTTGGCACTGCAAACCGTTCATCAAGAACTGGAAAATGCGGATGATCTCGCCGACGAGGATGTTGCCCGTCTGCGGCAAACCATGGACGAGATTGAAGCGGTGTTGGGACGAAGCGATGATGAAGAGAGTTCGCTGAGTGAACAGATCAGCGAATCGGCACGTCAATTCGAAAAGTCGCACCCGCTGCTGACCAACACCCTCGGCCGCATCGCCGACATGCTCCAGCAGATGGGCATCTAGTCTGCGGCATTCAGTTTCTTGCTTGAGCTCGACGTAGCGAAAGTCGCCACGACTTTCGGACCGAGCGGGCGAACCCGAGGAAAGTCTTGACGACTTCCGCTACGGACCCGCGTAGCGAAGCTTGTCAAAAGTTTCGGTCCCGTGCGAGCAAAACCAGACGAAAGTCTTGCCGACTTCTGCTACGGGGAATGCGGCGACGAGGGTCGCGGCACCGTAGAATGAAAGTGGACACGGCAGCGAACTGGAAACGCTATTCCTGGATCGACGAGACACTTCATGACTCCCCAGCCCCCGACCCAACGCTCGCAAGCGACTGACCAGCGGGCTGAAAAGCGGGCCAGTGAGAACGGCGCTCGTGAATTTGAGGTCCAGCAAGTACGAGCCGACTCTGCCGCAGTGGTCTCGGATCTCGTGGCGATCGAAGAACCGCTCGAGATCCGGATTGTGATCGACGAGGACGGCAAAAAGAAAGATCGCTCGATCTCGATCACCATGCGGACCCCCGGTGCGGACGAAAAGCTCTCAGTCGGTTTTTTGGTCACCGAGGGAATCGTAACCGAGCGTGAGGATGTTGTTGCGGTTCGCCCCTGCCGCAGCGGTTCAGTCGTCCGTGTGCGTCTTCGAGAGACATTGGCGGTGGACCTACAACGGCTGCAGCGACATTCTTTTACCTCCAGCAGTTGCGGGGTTTGCGGCAAAGCGTCCATTGAATCGGTAGCGGTACAGATTCAGACGCCGTTGGATCCGGGCACCCCCACAGTTGCCGCAGAGTCAATTGGGAAATTACCCGCGCGGCTTCGTGGTTCGCAACGGCTGTTCGACCAAACCGGAGGGCTGCACGCCAGCGGATTATTTGATTGCGAAGGCAGCTTGCTAGCAGTTGAAGAGGACGTCGGACGTCACAACGCATTGGACAAGTTGATCGGCGGCCAGTGGATGATGGATGCCAGCGTGTTTGCTCGTTCGATTCTCGTCGTCAGCGGACGGATCAGTTTCGAATTGGTGCAAAAGGCATTGGTGGTCGGCATTCCGATCATGGTCGCCGTGGGGGCACCATCGAGTCTGGCGATCGAATTGGCACAGCGGCATGGGATGACGCTCATCGGATTCACCAAGCCGGATCGTTACAATGTCTATCATGACACCAAGCGAATCGTGGCAAGTTAATTGCTGGACGCTGTTCGCAAAATCATCGCTCCATCCATCCACTTCCTGATCGGGGATTTCCCATGTCCATCGCAGACAAAGCCAACAATGTGGTTGCTACGGCGATTCCGACCCAGCATGGCGAGGTCTGGTTGTTGCCTGCGAAATCCGACGATAATTTGAAGCTAAAGCCGGTCAAACAGAAGTCGACAGGCCTCTCTGCGGTCTTGAACAGTTTTCGCTACGCATGGGGCGAGGCGGGGGTGGTGCGAGGGACGCTACCCCTGTTGCAGCTGAACCAGAAAATGGGGATTGATTGTCCCGGCTGTGCTTGGCCGGACCACGATGGTAAACGTGCAACGTTCGACTATTGTGAAAACGGTGCCAAGGCAGTTGCACACGAAGCCGATACGCGGAAACTGACCGCCGATTTCTTTCGCTCGCACAGCGTTAGCGAACTCTCGACACACACTGATTATTGGCTCGAACAACAAGGACGCCTGACCGAGCCGATGGTGCTGCGCGAGAACGCGACCCATTACGAACCGATCGCGTGGGCGGATGCGTATGCGTTGATCGCCGACGAATTAAATTCGCTCTCATCGCCCGATCGTGCTGCGTTCTATACCTCGGGCAAAGCGACCAACGAAGCGGCATTTTCCTACCAGTTGTTTGCTCGCCAATTTGGTACGAACAACCTTCCCGACTGTTCGAACATGTGTCATGAATCGAGCGGCCGAGCTTTAACAAAAATGATCGGGATCGGCAAAGGCACCGTGAAGCTAGACGACTTCGAAAAGGCCGAGTTGGTTTTGGTTGTCGGGCAAAATCCTGGGACCAATCATCCGAGGCAATTAATTGCACTGCAACAAGCTAAACGCAATGGAGCCAAGATCATTGCCGTCAATCCGCTGCCCGAAGCAGGGTTGATGGGGTTTATGAATCCGCAAGAAGCACTTGGCATGTTAGGTGTTGCCACGGAGCTGACGGATTTGTTTTTACAAGTCAAAATTAACGGCGATATCCCGTTGTTCAAAGGCATCATGAAACAAATGATCGAGTGGGAGGATGCCGAACCCGGATCAGTGATCGATTGGGGGTTTGTCAACGAACATGCTGCGGGATTGGATGAGTTACTAGCGGATCTACGCAGCGCCGAATGGGACATTTTGGTGGCTCGCAGTGGGATCGATCGTGAATCGATGCGGCAAGCGGCCAACTGGATTCGTTTGTCCGAAAACATCATCTTGTGTTGGTGTTTGGGCGTGACTCAGCACACCAACGGGACCCAGAATGTCGCGGAAATGTTGAATCTGTTGCTGTTGCGAGGTGCGATCGGCAAACCAGGGGCGGGACCGTGTTGTGTTCGCGGGCATAGCAACGTCCAAGGTGACCGCACGATGGGCGTGTGGGAACAGCCCAAAGATGCCTTGTTGGATCGTTTGCAAGCGACGTTTGAATTTGATCCGCCGCGAAAGCACGGTGTTGATTCTCAGCGAGCGGCGATTGCACTGCATCGTGGTGAAATTGATGTCTTCGTTTCACTCGGAGGCAATTTCTTGATGGCGCTTCCGGACACGCGTTATGCCGCCGAGGGATTGGCAAAAACGCGGCTTAATGTGCGGATTGGAACGAAGCTCAATCGAGCCGATTTGGTGGCGGGTCGGCAATCACTGATCTTGCCCTGTTTAGGTCGCACCGAAGAAGACGTGCGAGAATCAAGCAGTGGCCATCCGCCTCGTAAACAATTCACGAGCACCGAAAATTCGATGGGCGTCATCCAGTCCTCGCAGGGAAAGTTGAAACCGGCATCGCCCGATTTGCGCAACGAGGTAGCGATTGTCTGTGAGATGGCTGCGGCCACATTGGGCGACCGAGCGAACAACCCATGGCGTGATTGGGCCAACGATTACGATTTGATTCGTGATGGCATCGCCGCAGTGATCGATGGCTGTGAAAACTACAACGAAAAAGTCCGTCAGCCGGGCGGGTTCTACTTGCCCAATGCTGCTCGCGAGCGTCAGTTCAATACTAGCACCGGGAAAGCGAATTTCACCGTCAACCCGATTCCGCCAGACACGATCCAAGCGGGCCAGTTTGCGATGACCACGGTGCGGAGCCACGATCAATTCAACACAACGGTCTACGGCAACCACGATCGCTATCGAGGGATTATGAATGCCCGCCGAGTGGTGATGATGAATGCCGAGGACATGCGAGAAAAGGGCCTGCGTTCGCGTGACCCTGTCGCGGTCACCAGTTATCACGCTGGAGAGACCCGCTCGCTACAAAACTTTCAAGTCGTCGAGTATCCGATACCACGCGGGTGTGTGGCGATGTATTTCCCCGAAGCAAACCCGCTGATCCCAATGAACAGCACCGATGCCTCAAGCAATTGCCCCTCGTTCAAACACACTGCAGTGACCATCGAAAAGTGCTAGAGCCAATGCCCGCGTTCTGTTCCATCGGGTTGTCAACGCGAAATAACTGAGCCGTCGGCTCACAAAAACAGACCGGACTCAAGGTTTTTAGCACTAACACTTGTAGCGACAACAATCAGTTTCCTCTCCCAAAATTCATTTTGGGAGAGGTCGGACAGGCCCCTTACAAGGGCCGTATCCGGGTGAGGGCCGACCGCGCTCGTTGCATGCACTCGGCTTCCGCCTGCTCCAACGCACGCAACCTCACATTACTAAAAACGGTCAATTACAACGCGTGAGGTGTCATCGAAGCGTCAAAGATGCTTTGCACCGCACGGTCCAATGCCTCGTCAAATTCTTGCTTCGTCTGGTCGGCTCGCAAGTCTTGCAGCAGTGCTCGCGAGAAACTAGCGACGACGTGAGCTTGTTTGCGAAGTCGCATGTCCGCTTCCTCACGGCTGTATCCTCCCGAAAGCGCAACGACTTTGACGACGGCAGGATGTTCGACACAATCCAGATACAAGTTGTCTTTTTCGGGAAGCGTTAGCTTCAGCATCACCAATGTCTTGCCGTCCAGTCGGTCGAGTTGTTTGATCAGGGCCGTGTTTAAAAGCTCTTCGGCTTTTGCCTTTTCTTTGCAGTGGATGTCGACTTCGGGTTCAATGATTGGCACCAAGCCAGCTGCCGCAATTTTTTTGCCAAAGTCGAATTGTTGCTCCACAATCGCATCGATGCCGGATGAGTTGGCCAAATGGATCACCGAACGCATTTTGGTACCGAACACTGGTTGCTGTTTAGCAAGATCGAGCTTGGCGTCGAGTTTCGGCATCGGTTTCATCAGCTGGACGCCATCGTTCTGCTCGGCGAGTCCTTCGTCGACCTTCAGGAACGGCACGATTTGTTTAACGTTCCAAAGATAGTCACCCGTGGGGCGGCCTTCGACTTCTCGCCGCAACGTGTCTTCGAACAAGATCGCTCCAATGATGCGATCCTTTGTCAGACTCTCGCTCGTCAAGATCCGAGTTCGCATCTGATGGACAACCGCGAACATTTCTTCGTCATTGCTCCACGCCGATTCGTCGACTCCGTATTGCCCGAGTGCCTTGGGTGTGCTGCCACCACTTTGGTCCAGCGCTGCAATGAAACCGGGACGCGTGCGAATGACATGCAGTTGTTGTTCAAAGGGGCTCATAGTGAGTCTCGTTGTTTTTGTGGTGTAGCCCATCGACATGGACGAGCATGCTGTGTTTGTAAAAGAGTGTGCACTGACTTTGTGAAGCATTTAACGCGCCAAAAACACTGCAAGATCATGCCGTTGAGAACTCGCGGGACTGCTTGTATGCAGAGAACCGCAAATTTTCCAGCGAGCAAATGGCCTGAGCGACAAAAAACTGGCTGATAAAAATTCGCAGTCACGATGTGCTTGGTCAGGTAATCCCTAATCAGCGTGCGGTATGGGACAGTTTCTTGATGTGCAGTGCGTGCTTGGGTTGGCCTTATCTGCAATGCAAGCTGACTGACACTGCCACCGGCGACGCCTACCATTGATCATGAACGCGTGACCCACGTTGTGCCCCATCAAGCCACCACCCTCTCGCTCAGCCGAAAAATTATCCGCTGCTAGCCGATTGGCGATGCCGGAAATTTTCCGCTAAATTTGGGGCCGATAAGACACTTGCTCACCCGAGAGCCCAGGTGGCCTGCCGCAACCAGATTGTAATTTGAACACCACGAGTAGAATTTTCAGAACGAAGTGAGATTATGGCTGGATCGTGCAGGCGAAAACGCCGGAAAAAGCTGAAAAAGGCTTGGGACGAGTTTCAACATGAACATGGCTTGTCCGATGACCAGTTAAAACAAGCACGTTCGATTGGCTTCACTGTCGATCAGCTGCAAAAGAAAATCAGCGACGATAAATTTGATTCGTCGATGTCGGTGACAAGCCGAATTGCGGAGGTTCATCAAAATCATTGCGCGCAACGTGCCGCCCGGGGCGCAGCGATTGAAGCAGGGTTGATCAAGCTGAAGAAGAAAAAGAAAAAGGCGAAGCCGCCTCATGATCCACGCTGGGCGAAGGCCAAGAATGTTTGTGGGTTGAACATGGAAGACATTCGCAAAGCAAAAGCCTTGGGGCTGAACCCCACCAAATTAATCAACAATGTGCCCGGACCGAAACAGCGGTGGAAAGCACCTGTAAAGGTGTGGATCCGAGAATTGTATGAAAAGCAGCAGCGGTCGCAGCAGGGAACTAAGAGACAAACAGATCACGAAGGCGAGGTTCACGATTGGGAGCGGTTTGCCGAGCCGATTGACAATTGCGATGAGGGTGATAACGCGTGCGACAGGATGTGTCCGAGATTGAACGACGCCGATATCGAGCGGCTTGCCGGCTGGGTGAATTTAGATGAGAACGGATTCCTTCAGACCTATCCGGAAGCCGATCTACACGATCTGCTGTAAGAATTCGTCTGCTTTTTCACACCCTGACTTTAAGTGCGAACCTTCCGTGTAGCGAAACTCGCCAAGAGTTTCGGCGGTTCTGGGGGAATGAAAGTCTTGGCGACTGTCGCTATGGTGGAAGAGTGGGACGACGACAGGCTGGAAGCCTATCCCACATTCAAAGGCGTACGTCCTAATACGCTAATTCGATGCCGGTGCTGACGCCGATGAAGCTGAGGTTGTCGTCCAGCGGGCTGTCGCCAGACATGCCGCCATCAGGACCGGTGAACACGCCGGTGGGGTTCGCACCGCCGACATCCATAAAGTGTTGAGCTTCGAGCGCAACCTGCATCGAGAACCAATTGGCGGGTGCATAACGCAATCCCAATTGGATCTCGGTGTTGCCCGCGAACGAGTGAATCGCGTCTTCGGATGAACGCAAATCGATCGCGTTCAGCGACTGAGCATGCTCGTTTACATCATCCTCTGCGGTAAAACTCTTTTGCCCGAATAGCAACGAGCCACGAGCATTGGCGAACAGCGACAATGTATTCAGTGGCAACGAATGAGTGAACCGCATGGCGACCGTGGGACCAAAACCGCGGAATTCGCTGCGTGCGTCAAGGTTGCCCGCGTCCGTCATTGCGTGATAACGCTGGGCGATCTTTGCATAGCGAATACCGGCGTAGACATCTAGCGGTTTGACGATTTGTCGTTGCAGTTCCCAGTCGATCACATCGGCGCGAATGCTGCTCGTGAATACTCCCTCTTCGACGAATTGAAGTCCTGTTGATGCGTCACCGTCTTCGAACAGATAGCCGACGGTACCAAGCGTGAACGAGCTGGCGGGGATCAGCCCGTTGGCATCGTTTGCTTCGAAGGATTCGCCGTGTCGGAATTGCCAATAGCGAACTCGCCACCCCAGTGTTTCATCATTGGCTTCGCGGCCTAGTTGGATTCGCGGACTGTGTTCCATTTCCCAAGGGAACATGACGTGCGAAAACACATCGTCGTCGCGTTCGGTGATCAGTCCGGTCGAATTGCTTTGGATCGGTTGCACGATCACGCTTTCATAGGTGACAAACCATTTGGGCGGTGCCGTCGTGTGCGAATGATACAGAGGTGTTTGCAATTCGGAACGGAGTGCTGCGATCTCGTAATTTTGTTCGCTCATCTGAGCCTGCAGTTCCGCGACCTGGATGCTCAGATCGCTCGATCCGGGATAGTCCTCCATGCTGGTTTGCACGATCTGGGGTTCGGATTCGAACGCCGTCGGTTGTCCGATACCTTCGTTCAGAAATCCAGAGAGACTCTCGTCATCGAACTCTTGAGCAGAGCTGGGGGAAGTGATTAAAATTGCTAGCAAACAGAGGCAAATGATAGCGTGTCGCGACGCGGAGGCATTTAGGCGAGGTGAGGTGGGGTGCGGTGTCATGGTGAATTTCTGGACAGTTACAAGATGTTGGGAGGTGGGCTCAGCCTGATGACATTGCGAAATACTGGATTCATGAAGTTTTTTCGCCTACGCGGCAACCTTGATGGATACCGCGAGATGGCGACAAGGCCACGGAATATCGCATCATAGAGCGAAAATCTTCGTGCTTGTCCCTCCAACTAGCAAATGGGGACAACCGCCGAAAGGGCGATATTGGAAAATCAACAATTGTGTTTCTGCGTGAAACTCGTCTGGAGCTGTGTCGCCGTTTCGACTACTAATAGCTCGACAGAAGTTCAGGAGTTTTCGAAGTTTGTCTCAAGCAAGCTTCGATTCTGACCGACAAGCGTCGGCCATGAGGGCCGGCGTCGACCATTTGACCCGAACGGATTTGGGATTTTCAGCGATGAAACTTGATTCACTCCTTGCTCAGCTGCGCCGTCGCTCCCGTCTTGCTACCGCTCGTAAGTCGTCAGGCAAAAAAAGGTCTCGCAATCGGCTCGCCTCACGACGATCGTCGTTTGAATCGCTCGAACTGCGCCGTCTACTGGCGGCGGATGTTTCGCTCAGCAGCAACCGATTGCTGGTGACCGACAATACCGACGCGAATGATGACTTTGTGATCGAAGTCTCGGGTGGCAACTATGTGATCTCTAATAACAGTCCGATCACGGCCAGTGGAATATCAGATTCCGATAGTGATCCCAATAAAGTCACTATCGCGATCGGATCGATCACCGGAGTGGATGTCAACGCCGCAGGTGGCAACGACATGATCACGCTGAAGAATTTTGCGGGCAAATCGGCAACGCTCAACGGAGGCTCTGGCAACGACACGTTCAAGTTTGATGATGCATGGGGCACGGCGACGATCGTCGACGCCGGTGGCGGCACCGTCGACTTCTCGGACGTTAGCGCCACCTTAGGTGTGACTCAGTCCGGTGGAAACGTCGTCGTCCAAGCAAATGATTCGAGCCAAGTCAGCTACGCAGCGGCCGGCAATTTTTCGGGGCTTCCGCTTGTCTTGGATCAAACCGCCGCGCAAACCGCACTCAATGACGGGCTCGACGAATTAGCAAGCTTGGGTGGAGAGTTCGTGTCGCTTGACAAGCTGGGCGAGGAAATCAAGCTGGTAGGTCAATCGGTCGGTGATTACCTACCGATCGGCGAGATTATCGACCAATCGCTGACACAGCCCATCGCCGCCTATTTTTCTAGCCTGGGTTCGGATGATCCCGACTTGGTTGGACTGCTAACCGCCCTGGACTCGTTGAGCGGAAGCAGCTACTCCGGTCCCGGCAGTTTAACGTTCACGGTCGGTGCAACGGGAGCGATGAGCGGCGATGTGATGACGCTGGACCTCAGCGTGGTCGCGACGGTGACGCATTCGGCTGTTCCGCTCGATCTTGGCGAGACCATCCTGGGGCT
>CAXBHV010000086.1:0-11434 GCA_963974855.1 uncultured Rhodopirellula sp.
CGCGCACACCTACAGCCATCTCTATAATCTGCCGACGACCGGGCTACGTTTCTTTACGGTTTATGGACCATGGGGACGCCCCGATATGGCGTTGTTCTTGTTCACCAAGGCGATTTTGGAAGGCAAGCCGATCAACGTGTTCAATCACGGCAAGATGCAGCGTGACTTTACCTACATCGACGATATCGTCGAAGGCGTGCATCGCGTGTCGGAACAGATCGCACAGCCCAATCCGAACTGGGACAGCGATAACCCCGATCCGGCGACCAGCCAAGCTCCCTACCGCGTCTTCAATATCGGCAACAATCAACCGGTCGAACTCGCCCATTTCATCGAAGTGATCGAGGACGCGATTGGTATCAAAGCGGTCAAGAACATGATGCCGATGCAACCTGGGGATGTCCCGGCCACCTATGCCGACGTTGATGCATTGGAAGACGCCGTGGGATTCCGGCCCAAAACGTCAATCGAAACCGGTGTCAAAGCGTTCGTCGATTGGTACCGCAGCTACTACAAAGTCTAATGTGGGATAGACTTCCGGCCTGTCATTGTGCGATAGGCTTCCAGCCTGTCATCCATCGTTGGCTTAGAAACAGAGTGTTTTTACTAGGCCGCAAACACAATCGCGCAAGCCAGTCGCCAACTTTTCTCGAACTTCTCTTCTGAATGGGCTTAGGATTTGTAACGGTTATGCCGATCCTAAGGATTAGATGCATTGTTCTGCACTTCGACATTAAGGTTGAAACAGGCAGTGCGTCACAAAGAAGCTGTTAAAGCCGCTGTATTAGCAAAACGCAAACGCTTCAACGCCCCCTCGAACAAGAAGCTCTCGACTCATGCAACGCCCCGATCAACAATACGTGACTCCACCGTTTCCAGCATTCCCAAGTGTTTCACGGTACGTTCCGCTTGGTTCGATCGCCGACGCGATGACCCGCGTGTGCCGCAGCGTCGATGCCCGCGAAGGCGTCTCGCTAGTCGTTGGACCTCCGGGCACAGGCAAGTCGTTGCTTTGTTCGCTGCTGGTCGATCGCTATCGTGAAACTCACGACGTCGTGATCCTTGGCGAAACGCCGATCGATACTCGGTCAGCCTATTTGCGTCACTTGCTGCATCATCTTGGTGCCGATTACCGGGGCATCGCCGACGCCGACCTGCAACTTGCCCTGGTCGACCGTGTTTGCGATAACGATCCACCCAACGAAGGACTGCTGATCATCGTCGACGAGTCCCAGGCGCTGAGCGCCGAGGTGCTCGAGGCGATCCGCATGTCGACCAACATCCATAGTGGCGGTCAACCTCGCGTGTTCGCCGTTGTCGTGGGCGGAGTCCGGCTCGATGACACGCTTGCCGCTCCATCGATGGAGCCGTTTTCGCAACGTATCGCCGCCCGTTGTTACTTGCACCCCATGAACGGCGACGAGACACGTCACTACATCACTGAAACCATTCAGTGCTGCGGTGCCGATCCCGCTTCGACGATTACCGACGAAGCGATTGCGGCCGTCCATCACGCATGCTGTGGCGTGCCGCGTCTGGTCAACCAAATCATGACCGAAGCAATCGACATTGCCGAAGCCGCTGACGAATCCTTGATCACCGACCACACCATCGACCGTGCCTGGGCTCAATTGCAACAATTGCCAAGCCCGATGATCGAATCGCCTGATTTACAGAAAAACGGGTCACCCGTTGAGTTTGGTGAGCTTGACGAACTCGATTCAAACCCATTGGCTAACATCGCTTCACGAAGCGATGTCGACACCTTCGATGACGAGGAAGCGTTAGCTGCGAATGAGTGTGATTCGGATTGCGAAGAGGCCTGCGAAAACTCCGCAGAGCTATCCTCGGACGCGGAATCATCGGATGATCGCCACGACTTAGTCGCTTCGATGGTGCGAGAAAACATGCTCAGTGCCGACATGTTTTCCGACGGCGAAGGCGAGAACAAGGCCAAGGGCGAGACTCAATACCATTCGCTCGTCTCGTTCCCTGCTTCGAAAGTAAACAAGCTTGCCGAACGCCGCGTCACGGTCAAAGACCCCAGCGTGATCTTTGGCGAGTTTGATGACGAAGAAGAGATCTGTCTCAAAGGCAGTGCGAAAACCACCGCTCCAATTCTGGACCAGCCTCCAGCAACTCAGCCTGTCGCATCGCAACCGGTTGCGGCTGAATACAAACATGCCAATGCATCCGAGTTTGACATTGCAGGATCCCATTCGTGCGATTCTTATTGCTCGGACAATCAGTGCGACGATCTCGAATCGATGCTGCATCAAGAGATCATTGGAATTGCCGATATGGCATCCAACGCAAACTTCTTTGCACTGCATGAAGCGTCCGACCCGCAGTGGGCGGAATCACAAAACGAGGAAGTGGCGGATCTGGAACTGATCGCGGACGAAGTCGAAGAATCGCCTGCTACGCTGCGATTGAATCGAGACAACAACGCAGGCGATGCCGATTCATGCGAACCCGAAACCTATATCCGCAAGGATCTTTCGGAAGGTTCGCTGCGATTGACCGTTCGTGACGACAGCGATTTGTTGGTCATCGAAGAAGACGTCGATCTATCTCGCTCGCCAAAATCGACTTACTTGGATCGTAACGAAAGCGAAGTTTCGGTCGACTTCCACAGCATGCTGCAGCGAATGCGAACCGGCAGCGATGCGTAAACTGGTCGGCGAAAGTTATTGGCGATCCGTTCGTTCGCCATTTTGGTTCCGTGAGCCGCGACGCGTGAGCGGCCGGGTCTTATGTACCCACTACCCATTGCCGACCTGCTTCGTTGAGATTCGTTGCGTTTAACTTGGCCCGTAATGATGTCGCTCTCTCAAATTGCTCAGTGGATGATCCGGATTCGTCAGCAAGACCAGCGGACGCCGGCATTGATTCTGCCTGAGTGTATTGGCTTGCGAGCAGCGTTTTATGAATCGCTTGGCAATGCGTTTGTCGACGCAGGAATCCGCCAAGTACGATTCGACGTTTTGCGTCCGATTGGCGGGCTTTGGCAAGCGACCGCGAACCGTGTGTTTGCGATCCGGGCCCAGCGAATCAATCGGGTGCTCGCTCGCGGCAACTCGGAGGAACGTCACATCCATTTGACGTGGACTGCCGCGATCGCTCGCCCCGCATCAGGCGGCCTGCAGCAGGAAACTGCTTTTGTGGTGGGGATTGCCGACACCTCGGCCACGTTGCCCTCCTGGATCACTCCGATCGGAATTTCGGAATCGGCGGCGTAGCAGGGTCGCAAATTGAACCAGCGGCGCTACAATCTGTGTTGGAAATTCCGTGGGTGACTGGTCCCTAAGTTCTGATTTGAGGGATGTTTGTTCGCCTGATTCATCCCATTCTTCCCCGCTCGATCGCCGTTGTCTGAAGCCGCTAACCCCTCATCGAGTCCTACCCAGGATCGTCGCTGCCGCGTGCTGGTGGGGGTGTGTACGTACAACGAAGCATCGAACATTGGCACGATGATCGAGCGTTTGCGAGTGTCGCTACCGGATGCGGATCTGCTAATCGTCGACGACAACTCGCCTGACGGCACCGCGACGATCGCGATGGATTTGGCTGGCGTGGATCCTCAGGTACGGGTCACGGTTCGCGAGCATGAACGGGGTCTCGGCAGTGCGATACGTCGTGCGATGTCGGAAGCCATCGAGCATTCATACGACTATTTTTTGAATCTCGATGGCGATCTCAGTCATGATCCCGCGCAATTACCGGCGTTGCTGGAGCGTGCAATTGCAAATCCAGAGATCGATGTCGTCGTGGGATCTCGTTATGTCGCGGGCGGCAATATCGTTGGATGGCCGCTACGTCGGCGGATCATGAGCCGCATGGTCAATTCGTTCGCCACACTCTGTTTGCGTTTACCAGTAAAAGATTGTAGTGGCTCGATGCGGTGCTATCGCGTCGATTCGCTCAGTCAATTGAATCTCGGCGATTGGAATTGCCGCGGCTACGCGTTGCTCGAAGAACTGCTCGTGCTGTTGGATCGCCGCGGCGCGGTGATGGCCGAAGTGCCGATCACGTTTACCGAGCGGCAACAAGGCCAAAGCAAGTTGACGTTACGCGAAGCCGCACGCTCGGCGTTCCAAATCTTTCGCTTGGCGTTTAAATAATCACGCTGCGCCGCTAAAGCGATCCCGTCTCGCCTTGAATGATTGCCTCGAACGCCGCGATGGTGTTGGCGTCGCCTAGCCGAGTCAGATTCTCTCGCAGGATCACATCTTCGGCGGTGCGAATGAAGCGTTCGTATTTCACCAATTTCTCGCGGTCACTCAAGCTGTTTTGGTTCGCGTCTGCGAGTTCGCGGTACTTGGCGTAATCGGGATGCGACTGGATCGCATGGATAAAGTCATCGCTGCGATTCGTCATCAACTCAATCCCAATCGGGTTGAGTGGGTTGGCCAGTGCCGGCCATTTACCACGCAGGTCGTTGGCGATTTTGCGTCGCAGCGATGCACTATTGTCGGTGGTCGTGGGACGCGATCGACCGCGTCCGCGTGGCCGACGCTCGTCTTTTTTTCGTTCCGCCGCCTCCAAGCGATCCTCGCCCTCAAGCTCCAGTTGCGCCGACAGCCCCTCGAGCACAGCATGGTCCGCCGGGGTGGCAAACTTCAGCAGCTCGCTGTACTCGACATCGCGCGGCAGCAAATCAGGATGTTGATCGTCTTGAAAACCACTCTCTTCGCCCAGGAATTCCCCCGAGGTTTTGATCGGCAAATCGATCGTATCGCTTTTCAAGATCGTGTACGCGTGTGCCTCTTCGAACGAAACCACGCCATCGTTGTTGTAGTCGGGCATCTCAATCGGCTGGTTCAGTCGCGTCCGTCCCGCGATCGCTTCCCAGAAATAAGTGCTGTATTCGACGTACGAAGCTTCGTCGATATCGGGAGTACATCCGGCGGCGGGGCGGTCATGAACGGTCGCAAAGAAACCACTTCGTTTTTGCGACGAGCGGCCTTTGTCCGGATCCCCTTCGTTGTACACCAGCCGAGCAAAACCGCCCGCATGACACTGCACCATGATCGTCACCACACTGACGCCGTCGGGTAACTGGTCCAGCATTTTGGACAACTCACTGACCGTGATCTTGGCGTGATTCCAAAGCGAGATCGAGGTGTTGTAGGGTTGAGCGCGAGTTTGGCTTTCGCTGCCGTGGGCAGTGACATACAGCACCAATCGGTCCCCTTTCTCCATCGTTGTGCCGACATCGTCAAACCACTTTTGGATGTTTTTCGGCGAAGTGGAACCACGGACGTTGTCAATTTCATGGTTGCGATACGATAGTCCGAGGTCGCGTTGGCTGCCGAAAAATTCGGCCATCAGCTGATTTGCCTTAGGGATCGAAGTTCGATCGATCACTTGCAGATCATCGTCAGGATGGTCGCCATCGGAAAAGTAAATGTCGTTCTCGTTTTCATCGAGACCACGATCCTTCAGCAATCGCTGAAAGAACAGCACGTTGCGTTCGAGCGACGCTTGGTTCCCGGACGGCGAGTAGCCGCCGCCAAGCGTCAAAAAGACGTCCACTGCCGTTGCCGACGGCGACATTGCAAACGAAGAAGCAGCGAGAATCAGAGCAGCCAAGGCGGCACGACGCATACATCTCATCAATGGATTCCAAATGGGGATACGTTACTGCATTGATCGATTGCCGGAACAACGACATTCTACATCGTAGCCGGACGTCTCCGACGTCCGCTGTCAATAAAGTCGCCGGATGTCGCCGACATCCGCCAGCCTGGGCATTTCCGACGTCGGAGACGTCGGGCGACATTGCCTCACGACCGCTTTAGGGTTTGGCTAAATCAATCGCCACCAATTCTTTGTCATTACGCACGTAAGCCGTTTTGTTGGCGTAGGCCGGATGGCTCCATACGACCTTGCGTCCGAAGGCAGTTTGCGTCGGCTCGATCACTTTCACTTGGCCTCGCGAATGATAACCATCGGCGTCCATGTCAGCGACCGAAAAATGGCCGTCTTCGCCAAACAAGAAGTAGTGTCCCGTGGGCGTATGCCGAGTGACGAAGGCGGTTCCGGCATTAAGACGTCGTCCGTGACCGGGGCGAACCGGTTCATAAGTTTGCCAAATTCGCTCACCATCTTCGACCTTTGCAGCAACCAACGCGCCTAGCGTTTCATCCGTTCCAAACATCAACCCGTCGTGAATCAGCGGCGTCATCGTGGATACGCTCAAAGAAGTTTTGGGTGCACCTGCCCATAGTTCGCTGACTGCAGGTTTGTTCGCGTCCAGTTTCAACATCAGTGATTTGTCTTTGATTCCGCTGGCAAACAAGTACTCACCACTGCGTTGGGGCTGGCTGATCGACATGCCGTAATCGGGAACCAGTGGTACAGTCCAATAAGTCTCGCCCGTTTTCGGATTCAGTGACGCCACCGCTTGCGGATGCCATGCGATCAACTGAGCCGTGCCGCCCGCCTGGATGATCGACGGTGGACAATAGCCTGCGTCGGTGCTAGAGAGTGCTTTCCATTTCACCTCGCCCGTGTTGCGGTCAAATGCGACGACCGCTTGTCCCTCACCACCCACCATCGTCACGACCATGTCATCCGTCACCAGCGGATGTGCTGCGAATCCCCATGTTGGTGTTTCGGCGTTGAATTTTCCAGGCAAGTTGACGTGCCACTTTACTGTTCCGCTCTCCGCATCCAGAACCGCCAAGTCGCCTTGCGCCCCCAGGATAGCAACGATCCCATCGACGACCGTCGGTGTCGCTCGTGGACCCGCCGGGTAGCTGATTCGGTAGCTACATGGATATTCATATTTCCAAATTTGTTTACCGGTGGTGGCGTCAAGACAGAGCAGGCGTTCCGTTCCTTCGAGTTCCGGTTTCGCACCTGGTTCTTCGACCAACGTTCCTTTGGTGCGTTTGTAATCCATCACGTAGATGCGGTCACCTACTACGGCCGGGCCCGCGTAGCCACCTTCGACTGGGACACGCCATTTGATCGGCAGTCCATCGGTGGGAATCGAATCGACCACTCCCGTTTCGTTGTAATTGCCATCACGCGTCGGGCCCATCCATTGCGGCCAATCGTCTGCCGTTGCAAAGTTTCCAGCTAGCAAGCAGGTCGCAGCAAGCATCAACAGGGATCGAATTGCTATCGCTGCAGTGTCGAGAATCATCGCATCGGGTCCAGTGGTTGCGGAGCAGAAGGGGCAACGCTGTGAAGCATTTTCCCTTATAATGTTTGTGTATTTTTAGCGTAGCGGAAGTCGTCAAGACTTTCGATCCACCGCGAGTGTCCCCCCGAAACTCTTGACGAGTTCCGCTACGAAATGCTTCACAGCGTTCAAGTAGAGGGCGTCAATGCAAGTCGCGGAGTAAGGAAGACTCGTTCGCTGGTCTGCGACATTCTAAGCGAAATGAACCAGCGAGGGCTGATGTCAAAACCACAGAATCGAGAATCTTCGACAATCGAGTCCATCGTCGTGCGTAGTGGACGAGGCAACGAGTCCATCGCAAAAAAACAAAAAGTGGGACTCGTCGCCTCGTCCACTACCAGAAACGCGAAATTAAACGCTGCACTAGTGGGCGTAGCGAGGATCGGTTTTACGGATGATTTCATTGATCCCCGTTTGATTGAATCCTTTGTAGCCATCGTCACGCTGCAAGATTTCCAAGTGCGAACCGATGCTGCCCGATTTGCGAAACCGCTCGGCTTGCTCGGACGTGATGACGCCTTCATCGACCGCTTGTCCAATCCGACGGTCCGCGACGGGCCACATCTCGCCTTGCGTAAAGGCCTGTTTCAGGAAATCAAAATCGGTGAATGGAGCCATCGTTTGGATGCCTCGCTCCGCCAATTGAGTACGTGCGGCATCAAAATCGAATTGGCATTCCAGGTGATGCATGCCTGCTTGCAGGACTGCTTCACCGTGCAGTTTGCACCATAGCCCCACGGTGCCAAGTTGATCGCGGTGCGGCAGCGGTTCATGAGCAAAATCGCCCGAGACCTCTTCAGCAGTCAAATCGACGTCGGCAAAAATGATCACCCCGGTTGCGGGTTGCTCTAACACCTGAGCTCCCCAGCCCGCCTCGGCACCTCCGTAGAACCGTTCGCGACACTCAAACCCGAGTTGTTCCAGCAGTGCGATCAAGCGAGTGAAGTGTTGGCGGCTGCTGCGATAGGTGTGGTGGTCATGATTGGCCCAGCCGAGTCCGAGTTCGTCTTGGCGTGATTTTTGAACACGCGCTGCCCTGTTGCGGCTTTCCCAGTAGCGGCGTTCGGCGGCAAAGAATAAATCGCAAGTGCGATCCTGGCCCAGGTCCTTTTTGGCCGCATCGATCAACGCGTTTGTATGGGCAAAGCCATCTTCGTCCGAAACAAAGTCACGTTGGCGCAACAGGAACGCCTCTTGGTGCTGCAGGATTGCGGGCACGTTGGGCACGGCCGCTTCACTCGGTTTGAAACCGACATCCCCATGCCGCTCGACCACCCAAAATTTCGTCGACTCGGTTTCCGAAACGCACGCGAGTCGAAGTGGCGAAAAGGGCAATCCTTGAATCGGAGTCGTAATGCGATGAGCGACGAGGAAATCGGCCACCGATTCGACTTGGATGGCCAGTCGTCGTTTGGGAAAACGCCCCAGCACCACATCAGGGAACAAACCTTCGGGGTGCCGCCAAATCGGATCCCCAGGCTCATGGCACAATTGAAAACCCGTTTGTGAAAGCAGCGATTCAGTTTCCACCGAAAAAGGGAGTGAAAAATGATCGAGCCAATCGCTCAATCGCGTCCCCGTTTCCTGCAACATCCGTGTCCGCAAGTGGGCGACAAAACGATTGTCACGAATAAATTCTTCGGTCCATTGATCGATCAACAATGCCGCCTGAGGCTGACATTTCCAATCAAATTCCGACAATTGCGATTCGGGCATGGTCATCGAGCTCCGCACTGCAGCAAGGGAGGAACACCACGACCCAATTCGTGATCATCCTTCCCTCATTGTAGCAGCGCCGCAAAGTGGGATAGGCATCCTGTCTGTTATCAGTATCCCAAACATGCTGCCTGTCATATTCCCGTAAAGGCTGTGAATCTATTTAACGATCGCTCCTGAAAGTCGCCTTTTGCTCCGCAAAAGTTGCGATTTACTGAGCGTACTTTCGCAGAGCGAAAGGCGACTTTTTTCGATGACAGGCTGGAAGCCAATTCCACATTGCTTGTAGCGAAAGTCGTGTATGCCATGATAGGCTTAAGCACGAAACGCTAACGCAGGATCGCTTGGGCGACCCGCAGGCCGCTGTTCATCGCGCCTTGGATACTTGGCGTTTCACGGTGATCGCCACACACAAAGACACCATCGAGGTCCGTCGCAACGGGCTGCATCACGGGATCGAGCGATAGCTTGGGCAGTCCAAATGGCACGTGATAGATTTGCAGCCGTTTCCAGTCGTTGACCTGCTCGTTAAACCACTGAGTCAATTGAGCGCGGAGAGAGTGATCCAGAGCATCGGGATCGACGTTCTGGCTCAGTTCCGTGCTAACCGAGATCAAGTGTCGGCCGCTCGGTGCGTAGCGCGGTGCAACATTGGAAATGACCACGGCAGATTGGATCGGTCCCGACTCGTCACCTCGCAAAAGCAGACGTCGTCGACGAATCGGTGCTTCGGACGCCCCGTAATAAACCGTAGTGGTTCCCGACCACTTGGTGTCCAGCGATTCATCCCCGAGCAAACTTGCCGCCGCACTGCTTTCGGTGGCAATCACGATCTGTTTGGCACTCAGAGTGCGACCGTCGGTCAGTTCGACGGATCCTTGACTCAGTCCCGCGACAGGAGTTTTCAATTGCAGCGTGCCACGGGGCAATCGGTCGGTGAGTTGTCGTGGAATCTCGGCCATCCCACCCGCGGGAACCGACACGCGACCTTGGCTGAACATGCAAAAGACGAACTCCAGCATCCTGCTGGGCATTTCGAGCGATTCGTCGAGGAACACGCCGCCGAGAAAGGGGCGAAAGAATTGGTCGATGATGCGGTCTGAAAATCCATCCGCCTTCAGTCGTTCGAGCGTGGTCGTTTGCGATCGAGCGTAGACGTCATCAAGCGTCCCAGCGTGGCTGGCGCTGCGCAGTTTCGCGATCTGATATTTGTCCGACAGCGATCCGACTGGATTTTTTACTGTGGCGGGGATTTCCAGAGGACGACGCCACGGATCACCCAACAGCGAAAATCCACCATTTTGGCGAATCATTGCTCCAGGGGAAAAATGACACAACTCGAGCTGTTTGTAGTCGAGCAGGTCACGACAAGCGGGATAGGCCGTCAACAACACTTGGAAACCATGGTCCAGAGTGAAGCCATCGATATGGTCGGTGCGGACTCGGCCTCCGGCGCGATCACTCGCTTCGAGTACCGTGATCGCGCGTCCCGCCTCGGCAAGCTTGACCGCACAGGAGAGCCCGGCAAGCCCCGCACCGACAATGATCACATCGAAAGAGTCGCCAGTCGTCGCGTTTGACATTGAGTTGCTTTTGGAAATCGGTGATTCGACAGGCTGGAAGCCTATCCCACATTTTTGAACTTTTTATTGCGTTTTGACCTAACGTGTCACCGCGGATGCGATGAAGTAAGTAGCCGAAAGCGGCACCTCTTCAAATCAAAAACACAAAATCTCAAAACATCCCGCGGAGTTTGATCATGGCTAAGTTTTACGTTCAATCTGGAAATTTGCGTACCGTCGTTCAAGCAGAATCGAGCCGCAAAGCTGCAATTTGGGCCGTCCACGAAGCGATGCAGCAAGTATTACCCGTCGACGACGACTTTTCGCATTCAAAATCCGACCGTGACAGTTCGGAAATGAGCACCGTGATCATGCTGACCAAGCGGATCACGATTAGCGAACGAGGCTTTGATCGTAGCGACGCCACCGTCATGTCGACGCTAGAAGTGATGAACGAGTGGAACCAAATGGTCACCACACTCGATCGACTCGAGCAAATGATGCATCATGCGGCGTAGCGTGTGTGCCGGCGACCAGCGAATCGACGGGAAGGTAATCGCGAGGTGTAGTGCCCTCGCTATTCTTTTCGCAGGTAGCCGGCACTGGTTTGAAAGAACCGACTGCGGCGGACGACGGGCTGAGCTTGATCCTGAGCTGCCTCTTGCAAGTCCAACAAGTTGGCTTGGCAGTAGCGACATCCGACCTCCTCGAGATGGAAGCGGATGTAGTCACTCGGCTCGGCATCAAGCGTGCCAAGAATGTATTGACCAAGTTCCGAGCGTGAGGGGCACGACAACCGTTCGCGTCGCCAAATACCCGCAATCGTATGCAGTCCCGCAGCGTCACGCCCTTGGATTTCGACCAACCGTTTGCGTAGCGAGGCGTCACTGCGTAACGCTTGTTCGAGTTCCGAGCTACGGTTTGCCGGTAGCGCTTCGTCCAGAAAAGCGGCTAATTCCGA
>CAXBHV010000087.1:0-11336 GCA_963974855.1 uncultured Rhodopirellula sp.
TGCAACTCGGGATAATCCTGCAATGAGCCCGACGACAGCGTCCAGCCCCATCCGTACTGGAAATAAGAATAAGGCTGGGCGCCGATCAGGTAGCAGGCGAGGTAGTATTCCAAACGTTCTTTGGCTAATTCCGCCATCCGATCGGCTCGCCCACCTCTAGCCCGCGAGTTGTCTTGCTGCTGATTTTCTGTGGAGTCCGATTCGACACCGATCCGAAAGACCGAAATTTTTCCCGCCTTGGCGATACGCAGCATATCCTCCCAGTCTTGGAGCAGACTCTCTTTGCTCAGGAGTTTTGTGTTGTAATGTTCGAACATGCTGGCATCGACGATTGGGAATACATGTTTGGCATTCGCGTGGTTAGCATTATTTCCAAGGAGAATCTTGTCTGGTCCCATTTTCGCTCTCAGAGACGCCATCATGTCTCCCATCGCCTTTTGCACTTTCTGGCTTCTGTCTTCTCGCAGCCAGAAAAATCCGTGCATTTGATCGATAAAGGCACCGTCACATCCAGAGTCGGCCACTCCCTTGGCAACGGTGCTGGCCCACCATTCACGCAGTTCGGGATTCAACACGTCAAAGAAAAAGACATTGCGGCGATGCGCCAGTTTGCCTGTTTCGGGATCGATCAACAAAAACTTCTTCAGTTCAGGATGTTGATCGATTTCGTCCCGCCTAAACGCTTTGTTGTAAGAAGTAAACGGCCAAGCATACGCCGAATTAAAATAGAAGAGCACCTTAATACCAGGCTTGATTTTCTTAAATTCCGCAGCCTCATGCTTAGCTCCTAATTCCGCCGCACCAAGCATCTTCAGTCCGTGCGATTTTTCAATACAGAGAAAGTCCGTTCGCGCGGCGATCGAACGCACCTCTTCCGGCAGCAATACCCGTGATTCATCCCCAAACATAAAATACTGAGGCGTGACGTCCCAACTGAACTTGGGATAGATGTCCTTGGTCACAAAGTGACTGCCATCACTGATCAGTAACGCAGTCTTGTGTTGCGAATGTGAAGAATCCTCTGCTATGACAAGCGATGAGGATGCAATCAACAGCAAAATTAGGAACGCAGAGTACGTTAGAATCCAGCGTTGTTTTAAAGTCGTCTTTCGCTCTGCGAAAGCAACGCCCCAGGCAACTTTCGCGGAGCGAAAGGCGACAGCAGTTTCCCGTTCGATCCACAGTCGAATCTTCATTCTATTCCTAACCCGGTGTTCATTCTCATGTGACGTACGCACTCCATGTGTCAACACTGACATCTTCCCACTCGGGGGTCTGCGACGGGAGTGATAATAAATTGCTGAGGCCTTTTGTGTCCCCTTTTTCAAAAGGAGGTTTACAAGAAGACGTCTCATGCTACTCGCTTGCAAACATCAACGTGTCCCATCGCAGCGAGCTGGATCCCCCTTCGCGATTGCTGCGACGACTGCGGTTGCGGCGCCCGCGTGAACGAGAGCCATCGCGATCATGTTTGCCTTCGCGGATCTTCAGAGCAGCTTGCTTTGTGAAATCAGCTGGCAAACCCTTGCGGTGATAGAAGTGGTTGTAGACACGTTCATACATCGGACGCAGTCGTCCTCGGTCTTCTGAAATTTGCTTGTAATGGTAGCGTCCCTCAACACTGCGAAACGGTTCATAGCGAACGTCGAATCCTAAGTTGTACTTTGCGGTGTATTCGAAACCGAGTAACAAGCGGTTGTCCTTAGCGGCGTACAAGTCGACCCCCTGATTCCAAGCCGTCTCACAGGTATTGGCGAGAAACTCTAACCCCATTTGTGTGTGGGCTTGGTCGCGTCCCGATTCCTGACACTCACCAAAGTCGTTGAAATAATTTCCAATCGCACCGTTGCCTTCGCCGTCAAGAAAATAGTTCACTGCCCGATCAAACATCTCGCGATCGTCCAAGAAAACGCCCATCGCAATCATCGTTTGTAGCATCGACGCGTCCCAATTGCCGTTGGCGGTCGGATAGAAGTCTTTGATGATCGGGTACCATACGTTGCGAACCATTTTGCGAAATTGTTCCTGTTTCACTTCGGGCCATCCATCCCAAGTGTGTCGCAACAACTCGGCGGCATTACAGAATAAATGCCCGTCCATGCCGACAAGCAACTTGGCATCATGATTCGTGATCGTCTTGAGTGTCCCTGACCAAGCATCGATGATTTCGGCTGCTTTACGGGCATGCCGCTGATCGCCGGACAACACCCATCGCAGCGACTGCGTATAGACTGCCGCGGCATCATTTGAAAATTCCGACGAACCAATATTTGGATTGTTGCTTGGACCTCGCTCGACATGGGCCCTTGGACTCGGTTGGTAATCCAGGCTGGCGATGTGGGATTGCTGCAACTTCTGCCACTCACCAGACCAAGGCTGTTCGCCGGCAGCGATCTTGGCTCTGACAAACTCGATACTTGCGGCACTGTGTGCGATCCCCGGGTGCACAAAGTTCTTTCCATCCGAGCGATTTGCCTCCGTTTGCAATGGCACTGCTCGCTTTGCCTCGTCAGCGCGGCAGCAGCACGAGGCCCAGACGCAAACAAAGAGAATAGCGGCGCCGCCGATACGGGGTTTTATTGTTCGCAAGTAAGGCATCATGATTTTTAAAAGTGTCTAAATTGTGTGTCTCTAAAATGACTGCGGTTTAGATCTTAGTCAAAAATACCAACACTTTCACCTGTGTTGGCCGATCGGACCGTGCTCTCAAGCTGTTTAATCCGATGACGTGTCAGATCTTAGCCCCATTTCGGACACGTCGATTGGCTTGATACCCAACTTCAGTGCGGGGGAATTTGGTTGAAACCGGAAATCCCCATTTTCAGGATCAATGAACATCGGATCAACTGCTTGGCTATGAGCGTCCACACCATCGCTCCGCTGCTTCGCAAGCATCTCGTCGCCTAACGTCGGGTCGGTCGTGCAATAATAGATGTTGTAGTCGGTGTCGGCATCCGCCGATCTCGCCAACGCTCGCCCTCGGCGATCCTCGCTTGATTTTCCTTTGCCCGGCCCGAGTTCGTTAATGAACTCGCATTCATCGTTAGACGAAAAGAAGACATTCCGTTTGATTGTGGCACCCGATAAAGGCCCTTCGCGAACCGACAAGTAGTAACCACGGGGCGGTGCGATCACATCCACCACCATGTTATTTTCGACACGCGTATTGAGCTTCAGCATGATGCCTTGCGAAGTGCATTTGTAGATCACGTTTTCGGCGATCAACGTATCCATTTGCCCACCATCGGTTCGGATCGCACACTGCATGATCATGGGCGCAACCAAATGATGCACGTAATTGCGTCGGATAACATTCCCCGCACCCGCGCCACGGATGTAGATCGCGTTGCCGTCGCCCAATTCTTCCATGGCATGATGGATCTCGTTGTACTCGATCAGATTGTCATGCGTGTGCAGAAAAGGACGCACCTCGTCGAGTGTCTTCTTCGACTTTCTAGCGGGCTCGCCCCCGATTTCATGCCAGTGGATAGTGCGAGTCAATTCGCGTCCCGATTTCGTAAAGAAGTCGGTCATGCATCCTGACAGGATCAGCCCCGTGTAGGGCGTATGGTGAATCAAGTTGTTCGCGACGCGGTTTTCTCCGCTCTGCCAGAGCATGATGCCAGGCGAGTGAGAATAGATTCTGCCGGTATGATGGATGTGGTTATTGTAGACGAGATTGTTCCGGTTCACGTCTTTCGTGCCTGGACCGTAGCCACAAAGCAGAATCCCGGAACCTCCCATCTGCTGGATGTGGTTGTTTGATAGGGTGTTGTTCATTCCATGCAGATCTACTCGGATTGCCCCACCGCCGCTGTGAGCAAAATGGCATTTTTCGACGACGCAGTTTTCAGCTCCACGCAGACGTAGCAAAGCGGTCGCCTTGTCGTGCATCTCCCAATCATGCTGTAGGCCAGCGTCATCGTTAGCAACCGTGTACCGGTCGCCATGCTGAAATGTCAGTCCGCGAAACTTCAGATTGCGAACCGGCAAATCCTTAGGCCCGGCTTTATCCACAGTCCCTTCGACGCGAATCAGTTCCTGTAACTGAGGTGCAACCACACCTCCTTCATTCCGCGGCCATAAATAGAGCTTGCCTTGCTTCGTATCGAGCACCCACTCGCCTGGCTCATCGAGTGCTTCCAAAACGTTTTCCACCCAACAGGATTCCGTTCCCTTCAGGAAATGCAGCTCGTTCATCGCATAGGTCGCGTCAACGGACGTGTAGGCAATTTGTTTTTCTTCGTCGACTGACTTTAGGGGCAGAACGTTCACGATCCAGGCGTGATGCGGGCGAACGACGATCTCGACATCGCTCACATTGGGCCAGTTTTTCAGCTTGCCTGCTGGAAAGTGCAGTTTGTCTCGACCGCTGCCCTGCAGCGGAATGAACCCCGCTGACCGCGCCCGTGGCAAAAGGCCCTGCTGATCATAAAGAGTTTTGAAACTTCCGGTCACGTCCGCGACGATGACCTTGTCCTGTGCCTGTTGCGGCAGTCCGGGGAGATTTTCGCTGACTTGCTTCCAACCCGAGATCGGTCTCGCTGAACTCAGTACAGGCGTTTCTCCGGGATAGGCCGCATAGGTGATCGTCGCCTCGTCTTCGCCCGAGTCTTGCAGTCCAAAAACAACAGTGTCGCTTAGCGTGTATGTCCCCTCGCGAACAAGCACGACAATGTCTGTCGATTTGTTTTCCTTCAATTTCCGAACCGCATCACGAGCTCGCGATAGCGTGGCGAACGGGCCATCGCTTGCTTGCGGATTAAGATCCGCCAAGGTCCCCGACCAAGTATCGGAGCCATCAGGCGACACATAGAAATCGGGCGGCACAGGGAAATCAGCGGCGTGAACGATAGGCTTCGCTATTAAGCTGCCTAGGGTGCCGACCATCAGTGCCAAAATAGATATAGAAATACGTTGCATATCATTCACTATTTGAAGGTTGCCAAATGTTTGTTTCGGTGAAAGAGTGAGCCGACGGCGCTAGCCACGGGCCGAGCATCCGTCGGAATTGACGCTTCATGGCTCAAGGTAAGTTCTGGACCGCTAAAACTTTGAGTATTGATGTGATTTTTGGTCACGCAATTTTTCTGTCACCTCTCCACCAACTTCGTCGGTGGAGAGGTAACAGGAGGAGAGGTGGCAGAATAATTGAGCAACCAAAAATCATGTCAACACCAAAGTTTTAGCAGTCTAGGCTCACGTTTCCCAACAACTCCTCAGCAAATTCCACGACACTAAAACTCGGCGGGATCCAACTCTGGAATTCCCTTTTCCTGTAACTGTTTTTCATAGCGGACGTGCAAAGGTTGTTCTTTCAATTTTGGCAAACCTTCGTTGACCATTAGCGTAAGAACCGATTGCCACCAACTGTCATAGGATTTTCGCAACTGATCAATCACCTCGGGGTGCGATGATGCCACATCGGTCGTCTCCCCTGGATCAGCCGAAATGTCATAGAGTTCTTGGTTGTTCACAAATCGCCATCGCTCTGTACGAACGGCACATTTCTCGAACTTCGCCGATTCGGGATCTCCGTTCCAGCGGCCACAATGCACAAACAGTTTGCGATCGGGCCACTCGGCCTTTGGATTCTCAAGCAACGGGACAAGCGAACGTCCATCAAGTTCCTGCAATTTTGCGGGCAGTTTCACACCGGCTAAATCGCAAAACGTTTTGTACAGATCGATATGAGCCGTCAACGCGTCGACATCCACTCCGCCGCTCAAAACATCTTTCCAATACAAGTAAGCCGGCACATGACTTCCGCCTTCGTTGGGCGAGTTCTTACCACCTCGCATGTTGAAATTGAAATGTTTCACTCTGTCGCCATTGAGTGTGCCGCTCAAATGGGTCGCACCGTTATCGGTCATAAAGATCACGAGCGTATTGTCGAGCGCATTCCACTGGTCAAGCGTTCGCATCAACTTGCCGAAATTGTCGTCGATGTTCTCAATCATTCCGTAGCGTCCGGCCGTTCCCTGGTCGTAGCCCAAATCGAGAAAACGCTTTTTATACTTCTCTGGCGCAATGGTCGGAGCATGCGGCGCATTTAAAGAGATGTAAGCAAAATAGGGTTCTTTGGCCTCGTGCTGTTGTTTGATCCAGCGGAGCGCCGATGCAAAAAACAGATCGGTGCAAAAGCCCTTGGTCTGCACGATGGTGTCGTTGTGCAACAACACATTGTCGAAATATGTGTTTTGGCCATTGGGTGGAAAATCGCCAAGTGATACCTGACCAATTCCCCCGGCACCGTGCATCAGCACCTCATCAAACCCGCGGTTCTGCGGGAGATATTCCTCCTCATCGCCAAGGTGCCACTTCCCGAACAGCCCGGTTTGATAACCAGCACTCTGCAGTGCCTGCGGCATTGTAAAGGAGTCCAACGCCATTCGTTCTCGCTGACGAATCGTATGCGTCACTCCGTTTTTGAACGGCACCCTCCCGCTCATGATCGCGGAGCGAGTCGGGGCACAGGTCGGGCTGACCTGAAAATCGGTAAAGCGTAGCGTTTGCTCATAAAACCGATCGATTTCGGGTGTCTTCACCACCTCGTTCCCCATACAGGAAAGGTCACCCATGCCCTGATCGTCGGTCATCACCAGGACGATATTGGGGCGACTGCCTGCCAGTGGTGCGGCAATGACGAGGTCCGCGCAAGTAAGTATCGCCAGCAACACCGCGGTCATCGTGGTCAAATTATTGTTCATGCTACTTACTTGGTTTTAGGTCTCGTTTCGCCGTTGGCCAGACACGCTGCCGAGGAGGCAATCGCGGGCAGATCGTTCAAATACGTTCCATTCGATCGAGTGCCAATTATTCCTGCCGTTTTTTAATCCGAAATACATGCGAGCAACTTCCATATCCGGGTGTCGTATTGATTCCGGTTGCTACATACAGATACGCGGGTTGGCCATCGATCGCCAATACCTGCGCGCGTTCTAGATGGCCGTCTCGCTTTCCTCGAAACACGTTGGCCTGACTCAAGGATTCCTTCCCGACATAGTGCTCTAAATCCTCATAGGCACGCGTGGTATCCTTCTTGTCAAAATAGAACCCATCTTTCGATTTCCAGAGCAGTCCACCACCACTGGAACCTTTCGAGCCGACGAAGTCACGACTGAGCAGATAGACCGAATTATCCATGCTAAACGCATAGGCATCTTCGAGCTGCATGGAGTCCGGGGTGACACGTTTTGGGTGATGTTTGTAGGGGCCTTCGAGTTTGTCCGATACCGCAACGCCATAGATGTATTTGCCTCGTTTCGCATCCGGCGTGGGCTTGACCACGGACTTGTCGTACAGCAGATATTTCCCTTGATGCTTCACCAGTGACGGATTGGAAACACCCAACTGGGCTGCGTAATTCCAATCGGTAGGTTCGGAGGATTTTCGCAGGATCGTTCCGTCGGGCTCGGCTCCAGCGGCCGGTTTCCAGTCGTCGCTCAAATCGTCGGCGACATACATTATGATGCGCTGCGTTTTCAGCAAATTGTTTTCATTGACGATGAAACAGAGCACATATTTCCCGTCGATCTGTTTGATTGTGGGATTATGGGGCGAGTTGAATGTGCCGTCCTGATCAGCCACCGCCACACGGACAAATTCAAAAGGCCCTTCCGGTTCGTCGCCCACGTAATGCGCAATCTCACAGTCTTTGAACCAACCGTTGAAATTCTTCTGCGTCGCCATCGGCCAGCGAGCGACATAGAGATGCACTTTCCCGTCAGGTCCGATCACTGGCGAGGACCCCCAAACATGCATGCCCTCGGTTTGTACGGCACGTCCGACATATTCAAATTCCAACTCACAGGGCTGCGCCATGCAAATCGTCGAGACAACACACCCTAACCACGCTATGTACTTGATAAACATTTCATTCCCTCTCGCTACTTTCCGCTGAAAGCGCCGAAGCGATCTCGAAAGCAACTTTCTCAGCCAAGTACGCATACCCCTGGCTTGTAAAATGAACGTCTCCTTTTTGTTTTTGGATTTCAGGCAGTCCTCGCAATGCATGAGCATGCAGATCATTGATCCGAATCCCGTTCTTTTTCATGATCGATTCAGCGATCAAATTGTATTTGATTTCATCACCCACCTTTCGTCCGGCCTCAAATTCCGGGACCGGTGTGGTTGCACACCAGATCAACGTCGCATCGGTTTGTTTTAAGCGAGCCACGATCTGCTGCAGACTCTCCCGATACTGATCCGGGCCGGCCGTTAAGGTTCCATTGATCTTATCGCGATGCCCTTGTGTTTTTGACTTTGGATTTCGGTAGCAAATATCCCACAACCCCCAATTGAAATGGATCACATCCCACTTGCGTTGCCCGAGCCACTTATCCAGGTTTTCGCTCCCAAACGCTGCGTATTTTCCGTTGCTAGGAATTCGAAACACATCCGCTTTTCCTGACAGCCGCTTGCGAACATCGACGGTATACCCAATCGATATCGAGTCGCCGATCAACAGGACGTTGGGCAGATCTGGATCATCCTGGGGATTGGCAAATGCATTAGAGAATTCCTTGCCGGTATACAGCTCATCCTTACTCGCCAATTCCTGTGCCGATACGCCGACCATTGTTGTCAGGAAGTAAACTGCACATAGTATTGGAGCTAAGGCTTTCGCCGCAGCTGCACCTTGAAAGAATCGCTTCAAGGTTAGACTCCGACTTTTCCCGTCGGCGACATCGGTAACGTGCGTGTCTTTCATCAACTCACTTTCTTTTCAAATGGGTTAGGTGCTTGGCAGCTAAGTTGTTGCCTACCGTAGCCGAAACTCTTGGCGAGTTTCGCTACAAAGAGATTCCTGCAGTCCAAGCCATCGCGTCAAACGTCTCGGAAATCTACCGGACTGTAATTTCATCGACATACATTCCGCCGTTTTCGATGGTCGTTAAACGAATGGTATTGGCTCCGCGCTGGATTGGAATATTGACGGTCATCGTTTTCCAATCGGATCCCCAGTTCTTCGTATTCGGAAGCATCAGTGTTTCCTTAACGACTTGGCCATTCACGGTTAGTTTGAATGCACGACCCGAGCGGCCCTGGCGTATTCCGCTGTAGCGAATCGTAAGATCCGCCTGTCCCGCGTCGCCGTCGTTTTCCAGATACCACTGTACATAGGCGCCTTTGTTCTGACCAAAATCAATGAATCCCTTGCCATTGAAATTCTTTCCGCTGGAAACAACCTTTGCCCCGCTCAACGTTGCGTCTTCGGCCTGATCGCCTCCGAGATTCGATTGGGTTTGGCCCCCATCCCATACAAACCCTTCGTCTTCGGCGAATCGCTCTTGTAGTGTCTGGACAGGCTTGCCATCCAACGCAACCATCGCTTTGACGGTGGTACCCAGCGACACCTCGAAGGGCGTCGAATAGCGAGCCGATTGCGAGGTCGGCGCGGAGCCATCGAGTGTGTAGAAAATTTCGATTCCAACCGTTGGAAGCGTGCCTCGCAACGACAGCAGCTGCACATCGATGCTCACCCTCTTGGATGTTACCTGCTTCTTTTCGCCAAGAATGCAACTGGCCATCAAGGTGATGTCCCCGGGCTCACCGGTCGATTCCACATAGCCGCGGGTCAATCCGTAGAAGGCGATTCGGATGTTGACCCCAAAATGCTTTTCGACATCGACCGGGCTCCCGTTGTCCAAGGCACGAATCACACCAGGGCCGATCACATGGAAATGGGTTCGGTTTTCTCCGTAGGGATAGAACTCGCCCTTCTCGTCCAGCGTCGTCACACGCACTTGAACGAGATCCTTGCCTTCACTGGCCAGCGGTTCGCCATCGATCGATAATGCAATTTGCGAGGGGGCATCGGCAGTGCGGATCACCTTTTCCGCGACGGGCTGCCCGCCATTGTAACCGACAGCTTTCAATTCGCCCGGCTGCCAGCCCACCATCCACTGGCACTGCATTTCATCGGACTTGGTTCCGGGCTTCTTTTTACCCAGCGATTGACCGCCCGAAAACAATTCAACGACATCGCAGTTGGAATAAACCCAAACCGGAATCTGCGTGCCGGGCTCGAGCGTCGGGTGCGTCCAGTGCGGCAGGATGTGAACCATCGGTTCATCCGTCCACTGGCTTTGATAGAGGTAGTACAAATCCTTTTCAAAGTTAGCCATGTCGATAGCCCCGCCCATGAACGATTTGAACGGCCAACCGCCATGCACATAGCCCGCTTCGCCGATGTAATCGTGCCCCGTCCATCGGAAAGACCCGGCATAATTCGGGATGTCGCGCAGCTGCTGGATATTCTGGCGTGCATTTAAGCGAACGGTTGCGTTGTCGTAGCTGGAATTGAAGATCTGTTTACGGTTTGCTCGTCCGGCCTCATCCGTCCAATCATTGAAAAATACTTCCTTCTCGGTTAAGTCGGGAATCCAATGCGGCTTCTGCCCTTTATTGGGATAGCCATCGCGATACCACGTCTTGGTGCGATAGAAGCCACGCACCTGCCAGGTGTGCGTGTTTTCGGTTCCGATAAACACGCGATCCTTCTTCAGTTGATCGAACCAGCCCATTTTTTCGCTGCCGCCGTTTACGCCGAAGACATCCATGTATTCCGATCCAGAGTGACCGGAGGTGACCGGACGTGTGGGATCGAGTGCATGACAACGTTCCACCAAATCCTTTCCGATCGCTCCATGGGTTTCGTTGCCGACGCTGTAGATGACAACCGAAGGATGGTTGCGATCGCGCCGAATCCAATCGGTCAGATCCCGCTGCCACCACTCGTTAAAGTAATACCTTCCGTAGTCGTGCGCTGCTTTCTTTTTCCAGCCATCGAAAATTTCATCCATCACCAACATGCCGACTTCGTCACAGATGTCGTAGAAAACAGGCGTCTGTGGATTGTGTGCAGTGCGGATAGCGTTGCAGCCCATTTTCTTGAGCTGTTCGATGCGGAATCGCAGCACCTTGTCGGGCACCGCCGCACCGAGCGCACCGGCATCTTGGTGGTTGCAAACGCCTTGTAACTTGACGTTTTTACCGTTCAGCCACATGCCGGTTTCCGGTTTCCACTTCACATCGCGAATTCCGAAGCGGGTGGTCGCAGTATCAACGGTTTGCCCGTTGGAAATCACTTTGGTGACGACTTGGTAGAGATTCGGTGATTCAAGATCCCAGCGACGTGGCGAGTCAATTTGAAGCTTGAAACTTTGGGTTTGAAGCTGGGACGGAGCAATGTTTACCGGCTTTTGTTGTCGGGTGACCTGATTGCCGTCGGGATCCAAGATCGCGATTTCGACTTCAATCGATTCCGTTTTGCCAGTGGTGTTTTTGATCTCGGCATCTTCGGGCTTCTCATCCTTGAAGTCCCACATCTC
>CAXBHV010000088.1:0-11329 GCA_963974855.1 uncultured Rhodopirellula sp.
AACCCATCCTGATTAGCGGAGCCACTATTGGCCGAATCGCGCGCCGCTGAATCAACCGCAGCTTGGCTGGATTCGTGCGACACACCGGCTTGAGGCAGGTCAACAAGCATTCGCGAACCGTTGTTGGATTTACGTGGTGAGTGGATGGAGGTCATTGCAAAGATTTGCGATTAGGCGATACGAAATTATCTGTAAAAAACGAGCTTCAGCAGTTCTCGGGGATCATCGACGCAGAGCAACTTGCTCGACTTTGGACGCACCCGATGGCTGCGGAACTAACGGTGACAAACCGCACAATGGACCTGCGGGTTAATGTTTTCGCCTTCAGGATCACGCTTATGCTTGGCGAACGCTTCTTGGTCCCAATCCGCTGGGGGTTCCCAGTCGAGCTTGGTCACGAATTCTTTGGGACGCAAATGAGGATCAGGGTTTCGGTGACAGGTGATACACCATGCCATCGAAAGTTCTTCGTGTTGAGCAACGACGTCCATCTGGTCGATTCGACCGTGGCAAGTCTTGCAACTGACGCCGGAATTAACGTGAGCAGCGTGGTTAAAGTAGACAAACTCGGGCAAATTATGGACTCGCTTCCAAGCCATACTGCGGCCCGTTTCCCAACTCTTGTGGATCGGCTTCAGCTTGTCGCTTTCGGTTCGCACCGCTGCCAATGCCGTCTGACCTTGGTCATTCGCAGGACTGTGACAATTGATACAAGTCGCTGTCGGTGGCACAGCAGCGTGAGCCGAATCGAAAACCGTGTTGTGGCAATAGCGACAGTCCATCTTTAGCTGCCCCGCATGGATCGCGTGGCTAAAGGGGACCGGTTGTTCAGGTTGGTAGCCAATGTTCAGTGTCTTTGGGTCTGTAACCAGCCCGCCCATGGCGCCGGCATAAATGCCGCCTCCAACGATGGCAGCAGCCAGAACCATAAGAAATCGATTGACCCAGCGTGGAAAGAGAAACCGTTGCATAATTAATGGTCGCCGCGCGTGAAAACGCGACCAGATTCGCAGGGGTAGAGAAAATGGACACCGAGTGGTTCAGAGAATTGCCGTAATCATACAGCGATTAGGGAGACAGTATTGTGTGCGAACATGCACTAAGGCAATACCAGCCATCCACAAAGCGACATTGTGTCGCACGAAAAGTGCAGCGATCCGCCATCATCGCCCGATTGATCCGCAAAGTTCGGGGTTGATGCACCCTCGCGAGTCGGTACCAAGGCTAAAAAAAGCCTTGTGATGCAACTCGCCTCACAACACAACTTGGCAAGTTGCCAATCACAATTCCGGCCGCAGGACATTTCCGTTCACTGCCACCACAAGCCATCCTCGGTCACCGGACGCACTGAACACCTCATCGACCCGATCGCCGAGGCGAGTTCGGTAACTGCCCAATCGAGGTTGTCGATCTCAAGACGGTATTCAGGCCACCGCCCACCGGCAGGCCACATTTGATGAGGGGCCGGCCAACGTGTGTCCGCCGTTGCCCACTGCATTCGCGCGACCAGCCGAGGAATCGTGGCTTCCGCACTCTGCTTTTCGCATGACTTGAGGTCACTGGCATCCTGGCCGCTGCCCCCTAGACGTTGACTTTGGCTCGGACTCGGACGCGATGACGAATCAAACTGCGAACGCTTGGCGGACAACGGGGCGAGCGGAAGCCGTGGCACATAGGCAGAAACCCAGGGCTCATCCCCCTGAACGACGATCGGCTCCCCCAATTCTGTTGACGAGCACTCCATTGATGATGGCTGGCCCCCATTTTGGACATCGCTGGCTCGAGTGCCTTTCATCCACCGCCCTGACATGGCTTCGTCGAGGGCCACCCCTGAATTCGTTGGCTGGGTCGCGGCAAACGTGCGAATCTCATGCTCGCTGGTCAGCCGGTCGCAAAGCTGTTGCCGAATCGCGTCGTCGCCCCCGACAAGTGCCAACGAGGCGTTTCCGGCCGACAGATGGGCACTCAATTCCCCGAGCGTCCATCCAAATCGCGGGTCGCGGTAATGGGCGGCGACATCACACGCCGGTTGCAGCACAAATTGACGAGCGGTGTAGCGAGGATGGGGAACAATCAACGCTGCGCCGCCACCGACTAGATTGCCATGCAGCACCACGTCCAAATCAATCGACCGCGCGCCCCACCGCCGGCGACGCTGTCGCCCCAATTCGTCTTCGATCGACTGCAGGAATCCAAGGATATCGCGTGCAGAATGGGATGTTTCGAAGGCGCCAACCGCATTCAAAAACGGATCTTGGCCGCTGGGACCACCGATAGGAGGCGTTTCAAACAGCCGACTTGCGGCGAACCCCTGGACCATTGACGACGCAACGATCCTCCTTGCCGCTTCGGCAATCACAGTGTCACGATCGCCTAAATTACTGCCAAAACTAATCAAGCACTGGGCACGCGGGGGCATCGAACTCATGAATTGCAAACCCTGCGGTCATGAATCTGGACTTCGCGATCAAGTTCCACGGAAGTGCACATCGGTTCACTTAGGAAGAGACGGCTTGGGATGATTCGACGGAGAATCCGAACTCGGAGTGACCAGTCGTTCTGCCAAATACCGGGTGTAGCTTTCGCATATATCACGGCGACAGGACAAGATCGCCAATTGCCCCTGACGTCGCGAATGGATCAACTCCGCCGCGACCAGTTCTTTTAGGTGGTGCGAAATCGTTGCTTGTGTGATTGGAAACTCGTCCACAAGCGACTTGCAGGCGATTTCAAGTTCGCTGGCGATGCAAGTCAAAATCGCAAATCGCTGCGGGTCCGCGATCGCCTTGGAGATGCGATGAACTTGCTCATCGCTCAATGGGGTAACAGTTTGGTCCATAGCTTCTAATTTATAAGTCTCCAGCCCGCTTCACTAGAGCGAAATCTTGCTAGTTCGACGGTCCTATTTTTTCATTTTCTCTGTATTTGTGCGCCAACGGCACTAGCCGCAGGCCTCATTTTTCCAACGTTTTACTGAGCGGCGGCTCGACGCTAGGGAATTCGGCTCACGAATCGAGACAGTCAAACTAGCGGAGATCTATTTTACGGGTGGGTAAGGCGAATGCGGACAGAAACGGAGATTCGGCACCACTTAGGGGTGTGCCCGGCATCGGACGTGGCAATAATGGGGTCGAGTGATCGAGGCCCGCCGCTCGCGTTTCCCACAAACCCATTGATGACGTTCATCGCAGGCGGACGCGAAGTGGCGGGAGTACCGTTTTGCCGGTCATTGCTAAGTGGAATCACGCTAGATGGAATTGCAGGTCCTGGCTCTTCACTTGAATCGCCAATTGTAACTCAATGTCTTGCGTCAGGTGCGGTGTGCACTGGCTTTTTGTGAGCCGGGGCACTCGCTTCGATTTGCTTTTCCCATCTGAAATCTAAAATTCAAATTCTCTTGCTCGGAGAAAGTTCAATGTCGCGTCTGCTTGTTTGTTCGATGCTTCTGCTCGCCCTGTCCACCTCAAACGCCTTTGCCGCCGATGCCACCAGCGAAGTGGGCCTAAAGCAAGGAGACCCGATTGGCGTCTTCTACGTTACGAAAATCGCCGGTGCCGAAGAGGATGGAGTCGATGTTGAGCAAGAGATCTGTTACCGATGCCGCTACGGTTCGCGTCCCATGGTGATGGTGTTTGCACGCCAAACCGACGGCAAGTTGTCCGAGTTGGTCAAGGAGCTTGATGCCGCAGTGGCACAAAACGAAGCGTCGCACCGCAGCAGCTTTGTAACGCTACTAGGCCAAGACGCAGGGAAGTTAAAGACATCCGCGACCGAGTTGGCTAAAAAAACGTCAGCCAAGCACATTCCTTTCGTAGTGGCAAAAGAATCCGAAACAGGACCGCTGAACTACCGGCTGTCTGTCGACGCTCCGGTCACCATTGTGGTCGCCAGCGATAGCCAAGTTGTCTCGGCGCGAACATCTGCAACCAGCAAGATTGATGTCGATGCAATCATGGCCGACGTCAAGTCGATTTTGAACTAGTGCGTACTAAGAGCTACGACTGGAATGCACGCTTAGCGTCCTGCATAAACAAGACGACGCAGCTGATAACACCAACGGGAAATAGCAGGCATCCGAAAGGGAACCCGATGCAAGGAATCGTTGCCATGATGGCCGAAGTCCTTGAAAACGTCAGATTGCGACGGAGGATCATGTGAATTGCGCCCACGAAAATCACGGTGTAGCATACTATCCAAATGGCGGCGAAGCCAATTTGCACGGCGAATAACGCCACATCGGAATCGTTTGGTTTCGATGCGAACACTGCCAACATGTTCATGACGATGCCAAAGCACGAAAGTGCAAACATCGTCAATGAAAAGATCGCAATCAACACTCCAGGAACGATGTACAGCGCGGGGCTAGGAGGTGCTGCCCCATACGGCGATCCGGCGTACGGAGATGTCGCTACGGGACCGGGCGATGCATAAGGGTTGGCTACGGGGCGAGGTTGCGGTGCACTGTATGGCCGCGGGATCGCGGTCGGGCTGATCGGCGCAAGATTGTCGAACGGTGCAAACAGGGGTGTCGACAGATCGGGAGCCGGACTCGGCGGAACCTGTTCCGCGAAATCGTTTTCTCCGAGCGTGACCACGTCGTCGTCAACCGGGTTTGCGTGCTCAGTCGGTGCGGGGCGTGCGGGAGCCGAAGTACTCGCCGAAGTCGATTTGTCTACCACTCGGATCTGCTTTTTGCATGACGCACAGCGAATGGTTTTTCCCAATTGGTCGTCTGGGATTTGCAGCGTCGCTTTGCACACCGGACAGCTAACACGGACGGTAGAAGAGGGTCCCGATGAAGCGGTGCTTGATGGCTGAGGGCTCGGCGGTTTCTTTTCAACTGAAACAGCAGGGGGCTTGGGAGCGTTTGGCGTCTGCGGCGGCGATTTGCCTGAGGGTGTCGCCGAGTTGCTCGGGGGTGTGATATTGAGCGAATTGGGATTGAGCTCTCGCAATATGACTTTTGCCGAAACCCAAAATCCATCACTGCCTTCTCGGGCGTCCACTTCGGCATCGCCAAGCTGCTCAAGCCGCTGGACCACACGCTGCGGCGTGAATGGACCTTCGACTTGGCCCTTGACTCGCAGATAGATCCCGGTGCGAGCGAGCTCCTTAAATCTCTGCAGGATCATCGCAGCCGGGTACCAATCGCTACTACCCTGTTGGACTTCGGACTTTTCGGTGCGATGCTCCGCCAGCCAATGACGCATCTCGACTTCCGAGAACGGACCAAGCGTCTGGTTGTTTACGCGGATTCGCCAATTCTTGTCGCCCGAGTCGTTCACAGTGCACGTTTATTGCAGAAAGGCGGGATGGAAGGGGGGAGTTAAGCGGAGGGCGAGCAGAGGTAATTGCCTTCCCACCCGCTATCTTAAACTCCCCGGGCCTTCACGTGGAGAGTCCAGCAGCGCATCAAGGGCACCGGGATGGCCCCAAGCTTAGGAACAATCGCTTTACTGCTGCCGGGGCTACACTCGCTAGAGCGTGGATTTCCGCTGCCCGGCGACGGCAGCGAGGTCGAAACCCGAGAACCATTTCCCGCTCTTTCCTAAGAAGCAAATCTCAAGGTGGCCAGAACTAGAAGAGGGGAACCTTTGGTGGTGGAAAACGGTGAGCATTGATGGCACCGAGACCGCAGTCGATCGCCATCACGATTCCGCACAAGATCGAAGCAAGCCCTAACCAAAAATACAATTGATTGCTGCTTTGCACCCCTTTAATTAGCACACTGTTTGACGGAGATTGGGGATCGTAGTAGACGGTACAATCGGCTCCGGGTGGGTACGGCTGTAACTTCGCTTCCGCCACCGCAGGCGAGAACGAATCCTGTTTCTCGAACGACAGTGTTGCTCCGGTATATGTGGCACCGCCAACTTTGTATTGGTAGCGAACACGAGTGGTCGCAGCCTGTTTCCTTTTTTGAACACCACGAACCGTAAATCCGGATTCCAAAATTTTGCCTTCGGTTGGCTGCCAGTCTTCCGAGGCCGCGGCCAAAGCCATATTGTCGCTTGCTTGAGTGAGCAAATAGACGCCCAGCGTCCCAAAGATCCCCAAAAACGTGAGGGCAGCAACGATCAGGATCGGCGTCCCAAACCCATCCTCCAATACCCCAAGTCGTGGCAATCGTTTCTGAGAGGTGTTTTTTGCCGGACGCGGCGGAGGAGCAAAACTGCTTGACGCAGGACGAGCCTGCGGTGCCGTTGGTGGAGACCAGGCAGGAGTCGTTCCAGGCGGCGGCAAAGCGTCGAATAAATTATCGCTCCCCGAGGGCTGTTGAGATGTGGACGCTGCTGCAGCCCCACCCAAACGCAGCCGCTGTTTGCAGGACGGGCACGTCACTTCGACCGGACCTTTGGGGCGGGCAACTGCCAACACTTGGCCACAAGGACAGTTAACGTTAATGCGATCGCTAGGCTTCGCGGCCGCGGCGACTTGGCGTGCAGGAACGCGGACCCGCGTCTTGCAGCAAGGCGTGGTCACGATCTGGCCAGCCTGCTCAGGTCTGACTTTGAATGTCTGTCCGCATGTGCAGCGAAGTGTTGTCATTGGGGGATTCCATCGATAGCGAGACAGAGAGAAGACAGCAACTTTCGTTCCCTCAATGAAGTACTGCCAATTTGCTCTCTCCCCTCCAAATTGGGAGACTGCTGATTTGGTACGACATCACCGTTCTTATGTTAGCCGCCTTATTGGAAATAGGTGAGGAAGCAAGAAAAGAAAGGAGGCGAAAGTAGGCGTCTTCGACCTTTGTCGATCAGGGCGGTGAGCGCATAAAAAAAAGAGCCGAACCGATGAAGGTTCGACTCTTTGCTTGTGTGACGAAACACTCTGCGTTGTTTCGTACCATTAAATTCGAACGGCAGCAAGAACTAGCTGCGGACGATTGCACGACCGTGCTTGGTAACCACAACGTCAACGCAGTGGCCACAGCAATCGAACTTGTATGTCAACACGTTGCGATGCAAGAAACCCTTGCGGCAGTTAACCAAGGCTGGAACTTGGCCAGCACATTCGGCAGGTACACATGCGGTGACTTCGACGGGGCAGCAAGTGCGAGGGTCGATCACACACCAAGTGACTTCAACCGGAGGAGCGGGGCAGCAAACAGGTGCTGGCTCACATACGGGGGCTGGCTCGCAGCAAACCGGTGCTGGTTCGCATACTGGCGCTGGCTCGCAGCACACGGGCGCTGGCTCGCAGCAGACAGGGGCTGGTTCGCATACAGGGGCACAAACAGGCGCTGCTTCGCAGCAATCGTCCTTGTGCTTGCAACCGAAAAGGCCAGCTTGTGCGATGCTTGGAACAAGCATGCTCGATACGGCAACAGCACAAACAGCAATCAAAACTCGCTTCATCAGATTCTTTCCTAAGTAGTCGTGGACTTGTGGGTTTCTCATTGGGAAGACACGAAGACTACGTTCTTCTCCCAGACCGTACAATAATGCCTAGTTGCCCCAGCCACTGCAACCGGCAGAGTCAACTTTGACTGCCTAGTTTTTGGTTGTCTGCCATCAACTAGGTTTCACGGTCGCGATTCGCTCACTTAACAACTTAGATGGGGTGCCGAGCTGCAACGACCTGACGTGGCTTTAATCGCCGCTGCGACACCTTTACGGCGAACAAAGCCACTCTATAGGGTTTGCGGGTTAGCTGAGGGGGTTGAAAGTCAATCCGCTCAGTAGTTTTGGATAGAAATAGGTACTTTTGGCGGGCATCCGTTCTTTGTGCAGGCTGATTGCTTCGACGTGACTCAATTTTGCTGGCATGACCAATGCCGCCAACGTGTACGGTTCATCACTATCGCTCTCCGCTTGGCTGCCTTCGCCTCGCATTGCATGCACCAATTCATCAACGTCATGGACATAGGTCGGCTTGGAATGCCCCTTGGATTGAAGCAGTTCGTCGATCACCAAACGATGCAGCAGGCTGACGCCGAGTCCTTGCCAGTCTTTGCTTTGACCAGCAGCCAGCGTTTCCATTTTTGCTGCAGCCCCCTCATTCGCTTTGCAGAGCACCCAGGTGTCATCTTTGCAGGCGTACAATCCGATCAATCCTTGGTCGTCCGCCGATTCCATATTGGACCAAACGGCATTCGCGGCATCGAGTCCACCGGCGACGATTTCGCAATCGAAGGCCCCAGCCAGTCGAGCGGTAATTTCGGCAGACGAAAAACGCTCGGTGCCGCGAAGCAAACGGTGCGTTGGCAAGACGATCATGCCTGGGTCGCTCATGCCAACCAGCATCGTCATAACAAAGTTTGCAGGATGATCGCTCGGTAGCGGCCCTTGTTCTTTCGTGACGAGATCACGGTAGTTCGCTGCGGTTTCGTAGCGATGATGACCATCGGCAACAAACATCGGTTTGTCTTGCATTAACTCGCTGACTTTCGCGATCACGGCCGGATCGGTTACGGGCCAAAGCACATGTTTGACTCCGAGGTGATCCACTGCCTCGACCGCCTCAACCCCCGTCGTCGCGGCGTCAAGCAGCGCGATGATCGCGTTTTCTGGATCGGGATACAGCCCAAAGATCTGGCTGTTGTTTTGTTTGGTGGCTTGGGTCAGTTTCAGACGATCGACCTTGGCCTTGGGATGCGTTTCTTCGTGAGGATAGATATTGCCTTCGCCGAACGGTTGGATGCGAACCCGCGCCATGAATCCACGGCGGTTGAACGTTTGCCCCTCGATCGTGAATTCTTGATGGTAAACATAGTAGGCTGGCGCCGCGTCCTGCTTTAGCACTCCTTCGCTTTTCCACTGGTCAACGAACTTCGCAGCTCGCTCGTACTTTTCATCTTCGGAATCTCCGGGCTCGTCACGATTCAAGATGATGCGAATCACGTTGGCAGCGTGCTTCTTGTAGAGTTCGTCCTGCAACTGCGGATCAATCACGTCGTAGGGAGGCGCGATCACGTCCGAGAGGGAACCAATGTGGTCCAAGTTGTAACGCAGGGCAGCAAAAGGAGCGATTTGTGGCATCGTTTGATTCGCGTTTTGAGGAAATCTGACAGAGTTAAACGTTGGCCCATGAAAAAACTCGGCCCGCTAACGGGCCGAGTTTGATGTTATTCTTAGCAAAGTCCGTACGACCTAGTAACGGTAGTGATCAGGCTTGTAAGGGCCTTCGACTGGCACGCCCATGTATTCCGCTTGATCAGCGGTCAACGTGGTTAGCTTCACGCCGAGCTTGCCCAGGTGCAAGCGTGCGACTTCTTCGTCGAGCGATTTAGGCAACATGTAGACCTTGGTTTCGTACTCGCCATGCTTGGTCCACAATTCGATTTGTGCCAAAACTTGGTTTGTGAACGAAGTGCTCATCACGAAGCTTGGGTGACCGGTGGCACAACCGAGGTTGACCAAACGTCCCTTTGCCAGGATCAGAATGCTGCGACCACTTTCCTTGAAGGTGTAGCGATCAACGGCACCGACATCCGATGGCTTGATCTCATCCTTGGTCGCACGTCCGGCAGCCACTTCGGCTTCCAACCAAGCAACGTCGATTTCGGTATCGAAGTGACCGATGTTGCAAAGGATGGCGTCTTCGGGCATTTCGGTCATGTGTTGACCAAGGATGATGTCCTTGTTGCCCGTCGTGGTGACGTACAAGTGACCTTCTTTACAAGCGGCTTCCATCGTGGTGACTTCGAAGCCTTCCATTGCAGCTTGCAATGCATTGATCGGATCGATTTCGGTCACGATCACGCGGCAACCATAACGTTGCAACGAGTGAGCACATCCCTTGCCGACGTCGCCGTAGCCACAGACCACGGCAACCTTGCCCGCCAACATCACGTCGGTGGCTCGCTTGACGCCGTCAGCGAGCGATTCGCGGCAACCGTACAGGTTGTCGAACTTGCTCTTGGTCGCCGAGTCGTTGACGTTGATCGCAGGCACTTGCAGTTTGCCCGAACGATTCAGGACTTCAAGACGATGGACGCCAGCGGTGGTTTCTTCGCTGATACCGCGAATTTCCGCCAGCAGTTCAGGGAACTTGTCGTGAACCATCGCGGTCAAGTCACCACCATCGTCCAGGATCATGTTGATCGGCTTGCCCGAAGGGAAGTGCAAGGTTTGCTCGATGCACCAATCGAACTCTTGATCGTTCATGCCCTTCCAGGCGAAGACGGGAATGCCAGCCGCTGCGATTGCCGCTGCTGCGTGATCTTGGGTGCTGAAAATGTTACAGCTGCTCCAAGTCACTTCGGCACCGAGCTCGATCAATGTTTCGATCAGAACCGCGGTTTGGATGGTCATGTGCAGACAGCCGGCAATGCGAGCTCCGGCGAGCGGCTTCGATTCGCCGTACTTTTCACGAAGAGCCATCAGGCCAGGCATTTCGTTTTCGGCAAGCTGGATTTCTTTGCGGCCAAACTCGGCCAGTTTGATGTCTTTGACCTTGTAAGGAAGTCGTTTGGTTTCGACTTGTGACACAGGCATACTCCAATGTTGGAAAAGGGGATGGAATAAGCGCGTCAGAGGGGTTGCGGACCGAACACAGGGACTCCCGCTGGTTCGCAATCCCCCGAACGCACTTAAGCTTTCAGGGTTGGTGCAGATACTGTAGACCGCACGCAAGCCCGCATGATAAACAGAAAGTCTGATTTTCGCACGGGGCAAAGTAGGGGTTTAAAATTGCGAGCGGCCAATCAGCCCCACGCACTCCGCGCCGACTCGCAGAACTCAGTGATCAGCGCTGGCGATTTTTGGCCTCGCGGTGATTCGACTCCGCTGGCGACATCGACGCTGCGAGCTCCCGAAACACGAATGGCCTCGGCGACGTTTTGGGGACGCAAACCTCCCGCTAACACCCAGCGGACGGCGGGGAATTGCTCCGACCATCGGCGGGTGCTTTCCCAATCAAGCGATCGACCGCTGCCGCCATGCTGGGCTCCAGCATCCACATCCAGCAAGACTTGGCACCCCGCATCGACCCAAGGTCGCACGTGTTTGTCGATTTTGGCTGCCGTCAATTTTCCTGCAGGAAGTTTTATCGCTCGCAGTAGCGGAAGTCCCAATTTGGCATACAGCGCGACCTCCGACACCAATTCGTCGCCATGCAACTGGACCGCGTCGATGCCCGCTTTGCCAATCACCTCCCCGATTTTTTCCGCCGGTTCGTTGACAAACACCCCCACCCGGAAAAGCCCGCACTGGCGAGCGTACGTCGAAAGCTCTGCCGTGATCGGTGACGCGGGGTCGAGATAGCGGACGCTGGGGGGAAAAAAATTCAATCCCACTGCGTCGCCCCCCGCTTGGACGACGGCATCGATGTCCGGCTTGAGGCGAACTCCGCATATTTTGATTTGAAACACTGTGAGCCAACGCCG
>CAXBHV010000089.1:0-11324 GCA_963974855.1 uncultured Rhodopirellula sp.
AACCAATGTCGACACCGCCGAGGGCATCACGAACATACAAACTGCCGCGTTGATCGGTAGCCGCGTCTGGTAAACCTAGCGAGTTACCAGCATCCAGTGCGGCTGACAACGGGGGTAAAGCGTGTGTGGGTGTCGGACCACCGTTAAGTGCGAGCGGTTTTAGGATTTTCTGAATGGGAACAATGCTGCGACCTTGTGGCGATGATTGACCGACGATATTCGAGTCGCGTCCGTGCACCAATCCTGCTGCGGACGCGGGGTCGCCAATCAAGCTAAACGAAGCGGCGAATGTCCCTCCGAGCGTTGAAAGATCGTTACGCGTGGTGGCTTCATTTCCAGCAACGATCGAATTGGTCAGCGTCGTCACTGCGTTCGCTGAAACGATCCCACCACCGTGGTTGTCCGCTCGGTTGCCCGAAATCGTACTCTGCACAACTTCCGCAGTCCCCGTGAACTGCAGCAATCCGCCGGCATCCGATGTGGCATGATTTCCCGAGATGGTGCTTTGCTGGATTTTGCCTTGATTGCTCAGCGTCAATCCGCCTCCGAACGCGGCTTGATTGAGATCGATCGTGCTGTTTTGGATCACCGTTTGGCTGCGAGGAGCCGAGTAGATCCCACCGCCAAGTGCGTCCGCTGTGTTACCGGTGACATGGCTTCGCTGCAGCGTCAGGTTCTCGGTCGACCAGATCGCTCCGCCACTGCCCGAGACGCCTGAACCACGAGCGTGGCCACCGGTCAAACTAACGTCGCTGATCGTTACATTGATCGACCGATTGGCATCCAAGTCGTCAATCGTAAAAATCCGTGAATTCGCATTGGCATTGATCGACAATCGAGAAGCCCCGAGTCCCACCAATTCCAAATCATCACGGATCACCAAGTCACCCAAAGAAAGTTCGATCACCCCTAAGGTCAGCGACGGATCAAACTCGATGCGATCCGGCCCAACGCTGGCGTTCGCCAAATTAATCGCTTCACGCAAACTGAGGTCGGCCGGGTTCCCCAAAAACGCATTGGCGTCAAGTTCGTCCGCAAGTGTCGTCACCACAAAAGGACCGGTCGACAGCGATTGTAATTCATAAGCACCAATGTCCAGATTGGATTTCCCCAGTGAAACAGCCGATCTGGCAAAGCCTTTGCCACGTTGGTCGGTCGTCAATGCATTTCCAAGATCGTCAAATGCCAACGAGGCACGGCCAGCACCGATCGCCGGATTGTCAACTTGATTCGCCAACGCATGCGTCTGCGTGATGCCACCATAAAAGCTAAGCGGCTTTAATACATCGGAAAACGATAAGGGAACGCGTCCGCCCAAACCGTTGTCGCGTCCAAGAATGTTCTGGCTCGCTGCCGAAGGATCTAGTCCACCCGTTGTCGCTGGATTTCCGATCAGGTTATTGCGTCCGCGTGTCGGCGACTCGGTAATCAGATCGCTGCCGTTGCCCAACATAATCGTATTGTTCAGTGTTGCGGTACTGGTGTTGTCCGCAAACAATCCGCCGCCTTGCGAGGCGAGATTCAGAGCTATGGTCGTGTGAGTTAGCGTTGATCCACTATCGATGTCGCGAATCCCACCGCCGCTGCCCGTAGCAATGTTTCCTGAGACGGTGCTGTTAAACATTCGTGTGGTCGCATCCAATTGAAACAATCCGCCACCATCAAGTTTCGCTTGATTACTGGCGAGCGTTGATTGCCGGATTGTCAACGCACCAAAACGATTGTAAATGCCGCCGCCGTCTCCTTCGGTTTCATTGTCGACGATCGATGTGGCTGTGATGGCAACGGTGACTCCCTCGTTGTAGAGGGCCCCACCCCCGAGAAACGCTGTGTTATCTGTAAATGTGGATTCACTTAGAGTGGCAAGATTGTTTCCCGACAGACTGATCGCTCCGCCGTAGCGTGCTGCAACGTTTCCTGCAAAAACAGAATTTTGAATTTGGACATCGGAGGATCGCGTCATGATTCCGCCACCGTGGGACGCAGAGACATTGCCTGCTAAGTGGACATCGTCAAAACGAATTTGGCTATCCGAATCTGCGAACACACCGCCGCCACCCGCATCGGGGTCGCTTCCGAGTGCCTCGTTTGCTTCGATTGCGACATGATTTAGTAGCAGCGAACCGCCAACCCAGAGTCCACCTCCGCTGGCGAGTGGTTGTCCATTGGGATCGCTTGGCAAGGCACCGTCGCTGCCATCGTCGGTTGCGATGCCGCCGCGAATCGTCAAGTCGTTGATGATCAAGGTCACGCCGGGCATGACTTGCAACACACGATCGACGACATTTTGGTTCAGGATTGTTTTCCCGATTCCCTGGCCATTGATGGTCACACTAAAGTTGCGTTCACTGAAGTCGAGGTCTCCGCTAAGGGACTCGTTTTCTTGACCGGCGGGGTTGGCGACGCTCAAGTGATACACACCGGCAGCCAGATTGATCGTGTCGTTCTCGAAATTTTGGTTTGCTTGAACGATCGCGTCTCGCAAACTGCCCGCTGCCCCATCCAGTGCGGCGGGCGATGGCGTGTAAACCGCCATCATGTGACGCGACTCAAGCAGTTCGTGAATCAAGCGGCGACGGACGGAGTGGATCGAAGCACGCAAAGCGTCACCGCCGTGCACCGAACGGAGTTTTCGGCGCCGCTGTTGACGAATCGTTAACAGGCTAGCGTGACTTTTCATTTGCCCGATATTGTTGCCGATTCCTGCTCCGAAAGCGAGAGCTGGGGGGGCTGCAAATGAGCAAGCGGGCTAGATTTGGATGACGGCGCGGCCGACCATTTCACCTGCCAAAATCTTGCTGACCAACGACTTCAGCTGGTCCATAGGGTAAATCTGGGTCAGTGAATCGAGATCATCCAGCTTCCATTCACCCGCCAAACGCTGCCAAATTTTTTGACGCTCCGGCAGTGGGCACATCGCCGAATCGATTCCACAAAGCGTAATTCCACGCAACAGGAACGGATAAACGGTCGTATTTAGCTCGCTTCCACCGGTCAACCCGCAAGCTGCGATGCAGCCGCGGTACGAAGTCGTCCGCAGCAACGTTTCTAGCATTTTCCCACCTACCGAATCGACCGCTGCTGCGTAAGCCGCACTCAATAAAGGCCTTTTGCTGTCATCCACAAACTCGCGGCGTGTGAGGACTTTTTCGACTCCACGTTGTTTCAGGTTCGCATGCTCACTTTCCTTTCCTGTGACCGCCACCACAGAGTAGCCCAGTTTTACGAGTAGCGAGATTGCCAGACTCGCGACACCGCCAGTCGCTCCCGTGACGACGATGCTGCCGGATTCCGGGGTCACACCATGGTTGATTAGGGCCCCCACGCATTGTGCCGCCGTGAAACCTGCTGTGCCGAGCGCCATCGCTTGGGCCGGAGTCAATGAATCTGGCAGCGGCACCGCCCATGAACTGGGCACATCGATCTGTTCTGCCCAAGCGCCAAAACAATTCACGCCTAGTTGGTTTCCAGTCACGATCACTTGATCGCCGACTTGGAAATGGTCGTCCTCACTTTGAATCACTCGGCCAACGGCATCGATGCCTGGAATGTGAGGGAATTTTCGGACGATCCCTGGGTTCCCGGTCGCAGCGAGTGCGTCCTTGTAGTTCAGTGACGAGTATTCGACCTGGATGCGAATGCGTGGCAATTGAGAGTCCGACGCATCCAAAATCGAAGTGGGTTGCTGAGCGATTGACGATGTCACTTCGCCGTCGTCGTTTTTTTCTACCCAGAAACACTGCATCTGACTTAATCCTTTTGTGTGAGTATGACTTGTTCCATATCCGCCCACTGAACCGATACTTCAAATCTCAGTTTTGCCGATGTTTGTAACAGAGTCACCAAGGATTGCAATTCAGCAACACGGCGGGACATCTCTGTCAAATGATCCACGTGCGACTTCATCGCCGCGCGGCGAGGGCGAATGATCCGCCGCGCGTCCGTGTCACTGCGATCGTACAAGGCTTCGACCTGAGCAACTTGCTGCAATAATTGGTCCGTTTGGCTGAGCAACGCATTGGCAAAATTTGCTAACCCCGTTTCGGTAAACGACTGCCAGGCGAACGTGGGATCCAATCGCCCTGCGGTCCGGATTTGACAAGAGAGTTTGGTCGTACACTTGATGTCAAAGCGGATTCCGATCCGCACGTTTTCGCTGTCTTTGAGCGAAAGGACCGCAATCCCACTGGTACGGCGTGGCGATGTGGAATCGATGGGTTCAATCCAAGCTTCCTCTACCTCGTCCGGCAACTCGAACTCAATTTTTAACCTAGCGACCTTCGGTGGCAACATTCCCGACAGATTCCAACTGGGGTGAAAATCTGATTTTTCAAACGAAAGCGTCCAAGCATCCGCTTCGATTCGCGGACGAAAGAAAACGACGTCGCCGCTGGCGTCGCGAAGACGACCATGTAACAGAGAGCCCGCTTGCGAACTTGATTTGGCGTTTTCGCTCCACTGAAAGCTCAGTCCCTCCGCTCCGCCATCTAAGACCGCGATCGAAGTCTCGTTTCGAGTATCGCGAATGTCGTACGATGCAATTGAATTTACAGCGTTATCCCGAGCGGGAATCAACGCAATCGGAATGTTGATGGGGAACTCGAGCAAAAGTCGGTCGCGAGTATCATTGTCGCGAGTATCATTGTCGCGGGCATCATTACTGAAATGAAAGTTTTCGATGGGCTGTGGCGTCGCAGTATCGTCCGTCGCCGGCAACTCAATCGCGTGTACTGCAACCGATCGTACGGTTTGTGGTATCTCGGGTGATTCGATTAGTGGAACCGTTGATAACGCGTCCGTCGCGGCGGCGTCCGACGTGCCGACGTCGCCAATGGAAATCGCCGCCGCGGTTCCTTCCTCGGCAGTGTGCGTTTGCTCTGCGGACGAGTTTGGATCGGTGGCGTCCGCAGTCGAAGATTGCGTCGTCTCGAAGCTTGACGAGATCATTGATGGAACAAGTGAATCAAATTCCAATAACGATTTCGGGTTCGCCAGCGTGGATCCCGAATTCTGTTCGGCGTTTGTTGTATCAAATGATTCGAGTGTCGTGGTTTGTAGCAGGCCGTCGGTAGTGGAGTCCCGTGTGTCATTTCCAATCACCGGCGACTTCGTGTCCTTTTCGAATTGCTGCGAGGCAACGCCGGTGTCTGCGACCATCGATTTTTCAGGATATGAAGTTTCGCTATTCCACCACCATATCAATCCCAACGTGATGCCGATGATCCCCACGGTGGCGATGGCAACGACTGGCATTGGATGACGTCGCCGACTCGTTTTGCCAGACGTCGCTTGCTCCGGCGCTAGGCTGACGTCGGCAAGGCTGCTTGGCTGACTAGGCTGATCCGTTCGCGAAACGTTTGCATTGGACTCGCCTAATGCCGTCACACCTCGCGCGAGTTCGCCACCGACTTGGTTGCGGAATTCTTCTAATCGCTGTTCATTGATCGCGCGCACATCGTGATGGGATGGTGCATCACTTGACGTTGGATCTACAGGCCTTGTTTTTGTGGACCGCAATCCCACGGTGCCGTGTGAATCGACCAACCAATCCGCCAAGTTGATGGGCGGCAGCGGTTGACCGGTGCGAGCATGGATGTCCTCGGCGATTGCACGGGCTTGTTGGCACCACACGTCTGCGACATCGCGTGGCGGTGGTCCCAAGCGAGCAATGATGTCGCACACGGACTCGGCATTCACACTAGGATTGGGTGGCGAAGGTTCCGAGGGAGACCTGGAGCGATGACTCATGTCGACGACCGCCGTTTCGGTGACATTTTCTACGCTGCGGTGGAGCAGCCGGGACGCGGCAAAGGGCGTCGCCTTGTTCGATGATAGCAATTTCCGGTGTCATCCGGAAAAATTTTCCTGAACGTATCGGCCGGAATAACCAAACCTCAGCGTCAAGTTGTGCCGATAAATCCGCGTGAAGGAGTTGTGTCGAACGTTCCTGAAAAATGAATTTTCTGGATTCGAGGTTCGGCATGAATTGCTTCAAAGCCAATCTGAGGGGGAAAAGGTGGGCTCGGTTTTGATCGTCGCGTGTACGTGTCGAGAGGGATCAGTCATACCTGAGGCTTGTGCGGCGAGGGGCGCGGCATCAGCCATCGATAGCAGCAGTCCAATTGGTGGACCGCATTTGCTTCGTTCCCGCTTTTGATACTCCGGCTTTTCCATACCGGCCGATAGCGAGGCGGCGTTTGCCGCGGAGACGTTTGCAATGCACCGAATGATTCCAATAAAAGCGACTTGTTTTACTCTGTTTGCCACAGCGGTCTTTGCGTTTTGGGCTGGTATTCCCGAGGCACAAGCCCAACCGCCGCGGGTGGTTCAAGCCGACATGGACTATGCCGGAAGCGGCTATGTAACGCCGGCTGGCATGGTCCCGCCGACGATGTACAACGGCACTGCGATGCCACTGGGAATGCAGAGCGGTGTGATGCCGGTCGGCTTCAATGGCCCCGCTTGTGATAGCGGCGGCTGTGACAGTCCCTACGGCGACGGCGGCCTCTACGGTGGCATGATCGGCAGCGGCTGTGATGGCAGCTGCGGCGGCGGTTGCGATGGTGGCTGCGGTTACGGTGAAGACGAATGCGACGCCGGAATTTTCGGCGGTTGCGGCTGCGGACGCTGCCGGATGCTCGGTCGCGGTGGACTACTAGGCCGAGTCGGTGGCAATGCTACTGCGTGCGGCGGGTGTGCTCGCGAAGGATGCCCGGCTTGTGGCGGACGTACAAACCTACGCTTTCTCTGTATGTTTTGTCGCGGCGATGGCTGCGAAGCGTGTCAGTTCGTCGGCCGAGGCTATTTGCTAGGTGCGATCGGCAGTCTGCTCCCTTATCGGGACGCAGGTCGCTGTGCCCAACGCTGGTATGACCTCTCGGTCGAAGGCCTGTTCCTAAGCCATAATGATGGCAATGGCAACGGCGTGCTCACGACCCAAGGCGTCAGTGGCACTCCTGTTCTGAGACTTGGCGACGCGGAAAGTGACGATCTCGAAGCGGGAGTACGACTCTCGGCAGCGATGATCTTCGGTGCAGGCGGCAACATGGAATTCACCTACATGGGTGGCCAAGAGTGGGATGGACGGGCAACTGTCAACGATCCCAACGCTCAACTTTTTTCCGTGATTAGCGATTTCGGAGTCACTCCAGCAGGTGGTTTTGATGATACCGACCAATCGCTCAGCCAATCGGTTGCAACGCAAAGCTCATTCGACAGCTTTGAACTGAACTATCGTCGTCGCACCATGGGGCCATATTGTCGCTTTCAAGGTTCGTGGTTGGTGGGGCTTCGCCACATCCGCTACGACGATCAGTTGATCTACTCGACCGTTGGACTTGATAACAACGGTACCGGTAACGATCGCCGCTTCTTCACATCAAGCGACCGAAACAAGAACCGTTTGTTCGGCCCACAAACGGGATTTGACCTGTGGTACAACGTGATGCCTGGAATCAATCTTGGCATCGGGGCGAAGGGAGCGTGGATGCAAAATGATCTCAAACGCAATTCGTTCCTCGCCTTCAACTCGGAAGCCGCCGGAGCCACACCAGGCTCGGTTAAGTTCGATGGCGGCAACCAAGAATCAACCGTGATGGGCGAATTTGAGGCGACGCTACTTTATCGCCTCAGTCATTCATGGACGCTTCGCTCGGCTTACTATGTGATTGGTGTAGACGACGTTCACTTTGGAACCGTCGACGCCCAGAACATTCGCAACTTCTCCGATTCGCTTCCAGGAACGACTCCAGGTGCCAACCGCAATCAAACGGACCAATTGGTGATCCAAGGTTTCTCGATCGGTGCTGAGTACATTTGGTAGCGAAAACAAAGCCAAGCTAACGCTATCTGCAAAAATCCCGCGAATTCGTTCGCGGGATTTTTTTTGCGCCCATGAAATAGCCACGGCGGGGGATCGCTCCAGACTGCGATTCCAGTAGCAGACTGCTGATTTAGTACATTTGCGTTTCGTAGCTACGCTCGCCAGAGCGTGGATAGTCGCCGTCCAATCCGAGTCACCACCTTCTGGCGAAGGTAGCTACCAGAAAATGTGATTCGCTGAAACGACTAACCAATTCAGCAGTCTCCGTAGGGTACCGTTGGCAGCGGTTACGCCTTTTTAGGTGGACGTATGTATCTGTTTGCGCCACAGCCCACCCGTTTTGCGTAAGTGTGCGTGTCAGAAATTGGGTGACGAAAGTCCATTTAGTCCGATTTTTCGGGGCAACCGGAACTTCCGGCGTGAATGACGCGTCCGAAGTGCAGCGTTTCGTTGACACGTCTAAGGGTGCAATTAGAATCGCAACTCGTCCCTTTTCCCCTACGTCCATCTCATTCGCTTTCTCTTTCCTATTGTGACTAAGTTTCGGAATAGGAAGGCGTTCACTAAATTGCCAATGGCGCCCGATCGCAATAACCGATGCTGCTTAAAGCGCCCCCAAGTAATTTAGAGTTCCGATAGATTTAGAGTTTTTGATTGTTTGATTGGTCATTTTTTGGCCCAAACAAGCTATCGGCGAATCAGAATGATAGACGGCTTGCGGCGAAAAGCGGCATGACTACGACTGACGACGAATACATCCACCTCGCAGCGTCATTGATTTGACGCCCTTGGGCTGACCGCGGCAAAACCGGAATTGTCGCGTGAATCCTTTGGCAGAACGTTTGGCAAGAGACCCTCGATGATCAAACGCAGTGAATCGATCCAGGCATCGACATCTAGCGATCCCCAACCTTCCCGCGCCTCTCGAAAACGAGCCAAACGCAGTTTGGCATCGCGGGGGATGCGTAAACGAACGCTAATGCTCGAAGGCCTCGAGCAACGGCAATTGATGGCGGCTGATATCCCCACGATTCCCCTGGGTTCGTTGCCAACGTTCGACGCACCTCGCAACATTGGCACGGTTGCGTCGTTTTCCTATGTCGAGAAAGAAGCGATCACGTCGCTCGGCAACAACGACTTCTACACCGATGCTGAAATCATTCCTCTCGGCAATCAACCGGGGCAACGGAATACGATCGACATCAGCGGTACGTTCAACTTCGGTACCCGTCCTCCGTTGGGTGGCGGATTCAATACCGACGTTGACGTTTATGGTTTCGATCTGAAAGCGGGCGATATTCTGGACATTGCGACTCAAGGGTCTGCAATTGAATACACCGTCTATTATGACAATGGTCGAATTTGGTACGGCGTCGATGATCTGCAATCGACGGGTGTGCCAGCGAATTCGCCAATTCAAACTATCGGCAATGCGACCTTTGCTCAGGTCATTCCCGAAGACGGACGTTATTACGTCGAAGTCGCGGCTAATGTTGGTGCCCCCGATTACAAGATCGGAATGCGAACCTATCGACCGACGTCCGAAAAGTTGCCCATTGGTGCCCAGCAAGTCATTTTCGTTGACTTCGACGGCGGAACGCTGACCCCTGACCAATACAGTGATTCGCTCGGAGGCGTTAATGGTGTGCCGATCGGTGGCATCATCCGCTATCCATCACTGCGAGATTCGCTCCCTGATATCGGCATCGAAATTCTCAACGACGCCGCCTATAACCGCTTGGTTGCGGACACGATGGCGCAGGTCAAGCAGCATTTTGCTGACATTGGACTTACCGGAACCAATGGCGACTACGCCAACACCGGTGTTCCAGGCGACTATGGCGTGACAATCGTCAGTAGCGAAACTCACAACGATCCGGGCTCGAACCCCTTGGTGACCCGGATCATCGTCGGCGGAACGACAGCGGACTTTGGTTTGCCCAGTCCGATCGCAACCGCGATTGACCTCGGTAACTTTGACTTGACCAGTATTGGTGTTGTCCAGCTTGACGCGATCAATGGCTTTGCCGCTCAGTTCCCGATTTCCAATGCGGTCAGTCAATTGGACGCGATCGCGCGACAATTGGCGGTCACGATTTCGCACGAAGCCTCGCATACGTTCGGTTTGCGGCACACCGATGGAACCAACCTCGTTGGTAACTTGATCGACGAAGGTGGTCCGATACAAGCCGAAGAATTCTTTGCCGGTGTTGGTAACGACGGAATTTTCGGAACCACCGACGACACGAGGATTGCCTTTACGACCGACCGCTTCTCGCGTACCGAAGGTCTCTTTGGCAGCCAGCGATCGGCCGAGACGCTTTCCCATGTATTGTCGACCGGAACCGTTGGCGGTTCGATCACCGGCCGTGTCTTTAACGACTTGAACCGCGATGGAAATGGAGCCGCCGATGGTGGACTCGCAGGCGTAACAGTATTCCTTGACGCAAACGGCAATGGTGTACTCGACTCCAGCGAAACACGCGCCGTTACTGGCGCCGATGGAAGCTACAGTCTGCCTGCGGCAACCGGCACTCAGACGGTGGTTGCGATCGCTCCGTCGATCCAATTTGTTGCCAGCACTGCGACCAGCAAGCCCGTAACGACCACTGGTGCAACGGTTGGCGGTATTAACTTTGGTTTCACCAAGGTGCAATCTGACATCACCGGTACTAAGTTCAGTGATAATGATGGCGATGGCTTCCGCGATCCAGGCGAACCAGGCATCCCAGGCGTTTACATCTATCTCGACTTGGACGGCGACGATCGTCCCGACTTGGGTGAACCTAACGCGATCACGCGTGCGGATGGTTCTTACACCATCAACTTCCCAGGCCCTGGCACGTACACGATTCGCGAAGTGGTTCAAGCCGGATTTGTGCAAACCTTCCCTGCGGGTGGCGAATGGACGGTTGTCTTTGATGGCTCGGCCGTCTTTGACAAAGACTTTGGCAACTTGCCGTCACGCGACTTTGGCGATGCTCCGAATACCTATCTGACGACCGAAGCCGTCGGCGGTGCGGCTCACGGCATCACGACCGGTTTGACAATCGGAGCGTTGGTGGATCGTGAACTCGATGGCCAACCCAGTGTCGCTGCCGACGGTGACGACAACAACGGCGCCGATGATGAAGATGGCGTTCGTCAGGCCACACCGTTTGGTTTAGGCTCGACAGGGCAATTTGCAGTTACGGTCACTAATACCACTGGCAGCCCAGCTTACCTGCAAGGCTTCGTCGACTTTGACGGCGACGGAACGTTCAACGGTACCAACGAGCGATTGACCGAAGTGCTCATCCCGAGCGGTGTCACCGGTGCGACGCAAACCATTAACGCTGCGGTGCCTAGCAACGCAATTATCGGTTCGACTTACGCTCGATTCCGCTTGAGCCAAACACAAGGCCTAGGTCCTGGTGGGTTTGCGGAGACCGGTGAAGTCGAAGACATTCGCGTTTCCATATTGCCGACCAATAGTGTCGCCAATGATGACCTGAACCTGCAA